>CAIUPC010000654.1 GCA_903900905.1 uncultured Acetobacteraceae bacterium | reverse complement strand
GGCTATGGTGATAAACGGTCCGTGGAATAAGCGTTGTGGACCCGGGGGCAGTGCCCGGCGCCTCCACCAATCCCCCTCCCGGGGGCTATGGGGGCGACACAGGCTCGACACGCGTGGTAAAGACTGGCCTTTTGCCCGGCATTGTACCGCCGTTATCGGGCTACTCTACAAATGCCAATGATAACCATGAGGCATTCGCTGTCGCTGCCTAATAAGCAGTGATAAGCGCGGCTCGGGGGGGCGCCGGGCAACAGAAGCCCCCCCAACCTTCGTCTTCGAGAGCGTCATTCACGTTTTCGGGTGTTTCCCCTTCAAACGATCACGCTCTAAGCGAATACCGCCAGATTGCGCCGGATGCGCGTCAGCACCGGCTCGTCCGCCGCCGGGTAATCGAACGCCTGGCCGGTGATGCGCTCATAGGCCGCGATATAGACCTGCGCCGTCTCCAGCACGATCTCCGCCGGGATTGGCGGGATCTCGTCCTTATAGGGATCGCAGCGCGCGGCGACCCAGTTGCGCATCACGTCCTTGTCGAAGCTTTCCGGCTTTTCGCCGCGTTCAAACCGGCTCTGATAGCTTTCCTGGAACCAGTAGCGGCTGCTGTCGGGGGTGTGGATCTCGTCGGCCAGGACAATGCGGCCCTCGGCATCGGTGCCGAATTCGTATTTGGTGTCCGCCAGGATCAAGCCGCGTTCGGCCGCCATTTGCTGGCCGCGGGCGAACAAGGCCAAAGCATATTCGCTCACGGCGTCCCATTGCTCCGCCGGCAGCACGCCGCCCTCGACGATCTCTGCCGCTGTCAGGGGCATGTCATGGGCGCCATTATCGGCTTTGGTGGTGGGGGTGATGATGGGTTGCGGCAGGCGTTCATTGTCGCGCATCCCGTCCGGCAAGGTCATGCCATAGACGGTCCGCTGCCCGGCCTTGTACATGGTCAGGATGGAGGTCCCGGTCGTCCCGGCCAGATAGCCGCGCACCACGATCTCCACCGGCAGGATGTTCAGCCGCCGGCCGATAACCACGTTCGGATCGGGGTAAGCCAGGACATGGTTGGGGCAGATGTCCTTGGTCGCCTCGAACCAGAACCGTGCCGTCTGTGTCAGCACCTGCCCCTTGCAGGGGATGCAGGCCAGGCTGCGGTCAAACGCGCTCAGGCGATCAGTCGTGATCAGAATGCGGCGGCCATCCGGCAGGTCGTAATTGTCGCGGACCTTCCCCCGGTAATGGTTCGGCAGCGCCGGGATGGTGGCGTCGTCCAGAATCAGGTCCGCGCGGGCCCGCAGTTCGGGGGAGATCATCAATCGGTCCTATGCGCCGGGCTGGTTGCTGGCCGCGCCGTACCAGACTTCGCGGTAAAGGGCCATGATCTCGGTCGCATCCGGCACCCGCGGGTTGTTGTTCGGGCTGCCGGAGCCCAGGGCCTGCTGCGCCATCAGTTCCATCTTGCCGAACCAATCCGCTTCCTTGATCCCGAATTCGGACGGTGTCGGCACGGAGAGCTCCTTATTCCAGGCCTCCAGCCCGGTGATCAGCTTGGCGCCCGCGACATCGTCCGAGTCATGCGCCGCGGCAAAGCCGACCCGGCGGGAGGCCTCGGCATAACGGCCAGGCGCGCCGGCCAAGGAGAAGCGGGTGATCGCCGGCATCAGCATCGCGTTCGACAGCCCGTGCGGCACATGGAAATGCGCCCCGATCGGGCGTGACATGCCATGCACCAGCGCCACCGAACTGTTGGAGAACGCCAGCCCCGCCTGGGTGGCGCCGATCATCATGCCTTCGCGGGCGATGGCGTTGCGGGGTTCGGCGCAGGCGGTGCGCAGGTTCTTGCCGATCAACTCCATCGCCGCCAGGGCCAGAGCGTCGGAGAAGGGGTTGGCGCGCTTGGAGACATAGGCCTCCAACGCATGCGTGAAGCTGTCGATGCCGGTGTCGGCCGTGGTGCGCGGCGGGACGGTAAAGGTCAGCTCGTAATCGACGATCGCGGCCAGCGGCAGGCAGCCGAAGCCGGCGATCAGCATCTTCTCATCGCGTTCATGGTCGGTGATGACGGTGAACCGCGTGCACTCACTCCCCGTGCCCGCCGTCGTCGGGATCGCGATGATCGGCAGTGTGGCGATATCGGCCGCGAAGGGCACCTTGTAATCGCGCATCTTGCCGCCACCCTGGCTGAGGATGGCCATCGCCTTGGCCGTATCGATGGGCGAGCCGCCACCAAAGCCGATCATGCAGTCGTAGTCACCTAAGCCAAGGGCGGCGACGCCGGCTTCGATGATGGTGTCATCGGGCTCGGGCACCGTGTCGCTGAACACGGCGGCCTTGATGCCCGCGGCTTCCAGCGGGTCGAGGCAGGCGCGGACCAGGCCGGATTTGACCATGAAGGGATCGGTCACCACCAAGGGGCGGGACAGGCCGAACTTTGCCAGGACCTCGGCCACCTGTTTCACCGCGCCACCGGCGACGAGCAGCATGCGGGGGGAGGCAATATTGGCGGTGACGGTGGTCATGGGTTGGTTCCTGCGCTTGGGTCCGTTGGGAGCGGTTTACGCCAGAGCGGGGGAGTCGTCACGCGGTTGGGTGGACATTGTAAATCGCAGCCTCTGATGCCGGTTATGACGCACCCGGTGGCGGAGATTCTCTATGCGAACGACCATCACGCTCGACGATGCCCTGGTCTGAGAAGACACAAGCCTGACAGGGACCGATGAGACCCCATCGCTCATTCGCGAAGCCTTCAAGAGTCTGATTGCGCGTGAGAGTGGCCGGACCGCATAGCGGACCACTTGTCGTCATGGCGGGCCAGCGCCCGCCACAGGGTAAGTCATGGGTGGCGGGCCTGCGCCCGCCATGACGATATTGGGTGAGTACCCATTCTGGAGCGATAATTCTTTGGCGTGGCCTTATGTGCCGATGCCACAACTGAACCGGTTCACGCTGCCATCGGCGAACAGCGTCCACCCGCCTAACTGCCCACTCCCCCCCCCCTCCGGCCGGGACCGCCGCCTTTCGGCAGCGGCCGATCGGCTTTCACGCGCGGCCAATCGCTGTCATTGACCGTGCGCGGCGAACCTCAATGCACCGAAAGCGGGTGCATCTCGTGTTGCAGGATCGCGGCCATCGCCACCTCCCGGTCGCCGGCGACCGCCATCGGGGTGCCGTCGGCGGCATGGATCGCGAAGCCGCTCTGCCCGTTCACCGTCACCGGCTTGACATAGGCGATGTGGGACACGCCCAGCTGCGCCAATTGCTCAGCGGACAGGTGGCGGATGTCGAAGGAGGCAACCGCAGTGGTTTCGGTCGATGTGTCATGGTCGGTCATGGTGATACTCTCCTGATCCGCGCGTTCAACGATAGTCTCTGGTGCCATCAACCACGGTGGTGATCGCCGGGGTGCTGGTCTTGTTCGGCTTGGTGATCGGGATGTTGCGCACCCGCACCTCCGGCTGGGGCCGGGCGAGGTCGATATGCAGCAGCCCGTTATCGAGCCAGGCGCCCTTCACCTCGATCCCCTCAGCCAGCACGAAAGCGCGCTGGAACTGGCGGGCGGCGATGCCGCGATGGATGAACACCCGGCCCTGCGTGTCGTCGGTCTGGCGGCCGCGGATCACCAGCTGGTTGTCTTCCTGCGTGATCTGCAGGTCGTCCATGGTGAAACCGGCGACGGCCAGAGAGATGCGCAGGCCGGTCTGACTGACCTGCTCGATATTATAGGGCGGATAGCCGTCCGAGGCGGCCTTGGACGCCCGCTCCACCATCTGTTCCAGATGATCGAAGCCGAGAAAAAGCGGTGACGTAAACATGCGGGTCGACATTGGCCCCCTCCATTGAGCGAAGCGTTGTCCGGAACCCAATATGGCGATCCGGTCCTATCCCATTTTGTCATGCGAGGGCGGTGTTGCAAGGGGTGGTTGCCTTAGGCGCGGGCACTTTTCCCGGGCTGGGCGACGCCTCTTAAAACCGTCATCCCTCGGGCTTGTCCGGAGACCGAGGGTGCCGCCGGATTCCCCGGGACAGGCCCACGACAGGCTCGAGGAATGACGCGATTGAACCCGGCGTCGCCCCCGGATCGTCGTCCATTTCCCCTGGCCGTTCCCTCTGGCCGTTCCCTCTGGCCGGCGGCAACCGTCAGGCCCGGCGCTTTGCCTTCTTCGCCGGCAGTTCCCCCAGCAGTGGCACCAGGAACCGGCCGGTGTGGCTTTCGGCGTTGGCCGCGATATCTTCCGGCGTGCCTTGCGCCACGATGCGCCCGCCGCCGTCGCCACCCTCGGGGCCGAGATCCAGGATCCAGTCGGCCGTTTTGATGACCTCCAGATTATGCTCGATCACCACCACCGTGTTGCCCTGATCGACCAGCGCGTGCAGCACTTCAAGCAGCTTGCGCACATCCTCGAAATGCAGGCCGGTGGTGGGCTCGTCGAGGATATACAGCGTCCGCCCGGTCGCGCGGCGGGCCAGTTCCTTGGACAGCTTGATGCGCTGCGCTTCGCCCCCTGACAGCGTGGTCGCCTGCTGGCCGAGCGAGATATAGCCGAGGCCGACCTGCTGCAGGATTTTGAGCCGATCATGGATGCGGGTCTGGGCGCTGAAATAGGGGACGGCTTCTTCGACGGTCATCTCCAGCACTTCGGCGATGGACTTGTCGCGGAATTTGATCTCCAGCGTTTCGCGGTTGTAGCGGCGGCCCTTGCAGGTGTCGCACTTGACGTAGACGTCGGGGAGGAAGTGCATTTCTATCTTAAGCACGCCGTCGCCCTGGCAGGCCTCGCAGCGGCCGCCTTTGACGTTGAAGCTGAAGCGGCCGGCCTTGTAGCCGCGGGCGCGGGACTCCGGCAGTTCCGCGAACCAGTCGCGGATGGGCGCGAACAGGTCGGTATAGGTCGCGGGGTTGGAGCGCGGTGTCCGCCCAATCGGCGACTGGTCGATGTCGATGATTTTGTCGAGCTGATCCAGTCCCTCGATCCGCTCATGCGCGGTTGGGGCCGTGCCGGCGCCCATCAGCCGGCGGGCGGCGGCCTTATAGAGCGTGTCGATCACCAGCGTCGATTTGCCGCCACCGGATACGCCGGTGACGCAGGTGAAGGTGCCCAGCGGAAACGCCGCGTCCACGTTCTTGAGGTTATTGCCGCGCGCGCCGATGACCCGGACGAACCGGTCGCCTCTCAGGTGGACGGGGCGGCGCAGCGGAATCTCGATCCGCCTTCGGCCGGACATATAGTCGCCGGTCAGGGACCTGGGATTGGCCGCGACCTCGGTGGGCGTGCCCTCCGCCACGACGTACCCGCCGTTCAGCCCCGCCGCCGGTCCCATGTCGATCAGGTGATCGGCCGCGCGAATGGCGTCCTCGTCGTGTTCGACCACCAGCACGGTGTTGCCGAGGTCGCGCAGCCGCCGCAGCGTGCCCAGCAGGCGTTCGTTGTCGCGCTGGTGCAGGCCGATAGAGGGCTCGTCCAGCACATACAGCACGCCCGTCAGGCCGGAGCCGATCTGGCTGGCGAGGCGGATGCGCTGGGATTCGCCACCTGAGAGGCGACCGGTTCGTCCGG
>CAIUPC010000653.1 GCA_903900905.1 uncultured Acetobacteraceae bacterium | reverse complement strand
GTGCACTTTGCGCCTCGCCTTATACCAACCAGTAAAATGAATGACGTACCGGCCATCGTTACCCGTCATGCCGAACCACGGACATGATCCGTGGGTCGGCATGACGGCGTTGGGGCGCTGCCGGTGAGTCAATGTCAACACGGGCTGGTATTAGCACTCAACCCGCCTGAGCCCGCGCCGCGAGCGCGACGCCCAGCGCGGCGAGGACCATTCCCGCGATTTGCACCGGGCTCAGCGCCTCCCCGAACAGGGCAAAGGCGAAGACCGCAGTGACCGGCGGGACCAGATAGAACAATGACGCCACCCCCGCGACCGCGCCGCGCCGGATCAGGGCCAGCAACAGCGACACCGCGCCCAGCGACAGGCCGCAGACCGCCCAGGCCAGCGCCAACCACAGCGTAAGGCTGGCGTCGAAGCGCCCATCCTCCAGTCCCAGCGCCAGCGGTGCGGTCACCAACGCCCCGCCGATAAACTGCACCGCCGCGTTGCTGCGCGGGTCCGCGCCGGCGGCGGTGCGCTTTTGCCAGATCGTGCCGAGGGTAATGCCCAGCATGGCCACCAGGCAGGCGGCGAGCGGTAGCGGCGGCACCGCTCCGGTCACCACAGCCTTGGGGAAGACCACCAGACTCGCGCCGCAGAAGCCGAGGCCGATCCCAATCCAGCGGCGTGGGCCGACCCGCTCGCCCAGCAACGGCGCCGCCAGCAAGGCGGTGACCAAGGGCTGCAAGCCCACGATCAGCGCCGACATGCCGGCCGAGACGCCATGGCCCACACCCCAAAACACCCCACCTAAATAGACACCCTGCATCAAGGCTCCGGCCATCAGCCCCTTGCCCCAGGCCCGCCCGCCGCGCGGCCAGGACGCGCCAGCCATCGCTGCCAGGCCGGCGAACGCCAGGCTGCTGAGGCCAAACCGCACCGTCAGGAATGTCAGCGGCTCCGCATGCGGCGCGATCAGCCTCGCCACGATAAAGCCGGTCGCCCAGATCGGCACGAACAGCATGGGCATGGCCCGTTCGGCGAAGGTCATGCGTTGGGTCCCAGGGTCCATGCGCGGCCTTATGCCCTGACCCGCGCGGCCGAACCATCGCGGTCCGCCGATGGTGCAAACTTTCGTTCGGCGTTAGCCTGCGCAGCAACGGGAGGATCACCATGCAAGCTGATTACGTCATCGTGGGCGCCGGTTCGGCCGGTTGCGTCCTCGCCAACCGCCTGACCGAGGACCCCAACACACGCGTCATCGTGATCGAGGCCGGGGGCCGCGACACCAATCCGCTGATCCATATCCCCGCCGGCTATATGAAGCTGCTGGACCACCCGACCCTGACCTGGGGCTACAAGACCGCGCCGGATGAGGGCGTGAACGGGCGCACCATCGCCTATCCGCGCGGCAAGGTCCTCGGCGGGTCGTCGTCGATCAACGGCATGATCTACATCCGCTCCCAGCCCGAGGACTTCGATCATTGGGCGCAGCTCGGCAATCGCGGCTGGTCCTGGGACGATGTGCTGCCTTTTTTCGACAAGGCGGAGAACTGGTCCGGCCCCGCCACGCCCAGCCACGGCAAAGGCGGGCCGCTGAACACCACGATGATCGCCGACAAGCCCGAGATCTGCCAGGCCGCGATCGAGGCCGGGCAGCAAATCGGCCTCGACTACCGCGACGACCTGAACGACCTGCCGCATGGGCTCGGCGATCATATCGGCTGGATCCAGCAGACAAGGCACGGCCGGCGCCGGGCCAGCGCGGCGGTGTCCTATCTTCATCCCGCGATGAAGCGCCCCAACCTGCAGGTGATCACCGGCGCGCTGGTGCACCGGGTGGTGTTCGAGGGGACCAAAGCCATCGGGGTCGACTTCTCCCGCGGCAATGGGGTCGAACGCGCCGCTGCGGCGGGGGAGGTGATCCTGTCCGGCGGCGCCATCGGCTCGCCGCATATCCTGCAGCTTTCGGGAGTGGGCGATCCCGATCACCTCGAGCGGATCGGCGTGCCGGTGCACCACGCGCTGAAGGGGGTGGGCAAGAACTTCCAGGACCATTTCATCGTTCGCACCTCGGCCGACATCAAGGGGGCGCGGTCGCTGAATGAACGCTCCCGCGGGTTGGGCCTGGTGAACGAGGTCATCCGCTACGTGCTGACCGGGCAGGGGCTTCTTACTTATGGCGCCTCGCTGATCGCGGGCTCGGTCAAGGTGCTGCCGGAATCGGCCACGCCGGATATCCAGGCAATGTTCGCCCCCGGCAGTTACGGCCCGGGTCCGGTGCGGGAACTCGACACCAAACCCGGCATGACCGGCGGGATCTGGCAGATGCGGCCGCTGAGCCGCGGCTACGTCGAGGCCCGCAGCAACCGGCCGGAGGACCAGCCCGCCATCAACCCTCGCTATCTGGATGACGAGCGGGATCGTCGCGCGGTTGTCGGTGGCCTCCAGTTCCTGCGCCGCCTGTTCGCCGCGCCCGCCTTGGCGAAATACGTGGTCGCGGAAACCGCGCCAGGGGCCGGGCTGCAATCGGATGACGAGTTGCTGGACTATGCCCGCCGCACCGGCACGACGGTGTTCCACGCGAGTTGCTCGTGCCGGATGGGGCCGGACCCGATGTCGGTGGTCGATGATCGGCTGCGGGTGCATGGGCTGCAAGGGCTGCGGGTGATCGACGCCTCGGTGATGCCGGCGGTGACCTCCACGAACACCAACGCGCCGACGATCATGATCGCGGAGAAGGGGGCGGCGATGCTGCTTGCGGCGGCCTGAGGCTGGGGAGAGTCAGGTGGGGCTGTCGCACATTCGTCTCAATGGAATGTTTGGTGTGATTTTGTCTCAATTTCCGATCTGATGTGGGGTGGAGGCAGTCTCATAGGTGTCTCAGAGGATCGAAACTGAGAACTCTGTCCTATATTTCCGCCATTTGATCCGAGCATCCCCTTCGGCGCCTGGCGTAATCAGGACGCGGCCGCTCTCCGCGCGGGACTCATTGGGGGTGCTCGGGTCAAGCCCGAGCATGACGGAGGAGGGGCGTGGCGCGATCATGCCGGGTTTTCGCCTTGGCGCCGACGGCGTTCCTCCCTCGTCATCCGGTGACGGCGTTCCTCCCTCGTCATCCGGTGACGGCGTCCATCCCTCGTCATCCCCGGGCTTGTCCCGGGGACCCAGGTTTCCGCCCGGGCCGCGCTGGGTCCCCGGGCACAGCCCGGGGCTGACGAGGGATGGACGCCGTCAACGGATGACAGATCGGAAGAGCGGCG
>CAIUPC010000652.1 GCA_903900905.1 uncultured Acetobacteraceae bacterium | reverse complement strand
TGCCAGTGGATCGATGTCGGCTCGGTCAGGCGGTTGGTCACCGCGACGGTGACGGTATCCCCCTCCCGCCAATGCAGGATGGGGGCCGGGACGGTGCCGTTGACCCCGATTGCCATCTGCCGGCTGCCGGGAATGGGGACCGGCCCGACCTCCAGCGCCAGGGAGGTGCCGGTGAGGATGGGCGCCGTACCGGCGGCGTGTGCCTGGCGGACGGGAACAGCAAGCGCCGCCGCCGTCAGCAGGCAGCGGCGGCGGCTGATCCCCGCCCGCCGCCCGGCAGTCGGCGTCATGGCGCTTTCCGCGCCGGCTGGATGGAGCGCACTTCGTAGAGCCCGCCCTTGGCCCGCTCCATGGTGAAATCGACCCGGCTACCCGGCTTGACCGCACTAAGATCGACCGTTGGCGCGACCGCGAAGTCCATGGTCATCGAGGGCCAGCCGATTTCGGGAATGGGATCGTGGCTGAGGTTGATTTTATGCCCGGCCGGGTCAACCGCATTGACCACGCCCGTCGCGTGGGTGTCGTTGTGCCCATCATGCACCGGCCGGACCGCCGGCGGCGCGGCGCCCGGACGCAAGGCGGGCCCGGCAACGGGCAGGATAGTGGCGGGCGCCCGGGTCGAGGCGCCGAGGTCCGGTCCCATGGGGATCGACCCCAGCGCGGGCGCGGGCGTTGAACCAGCGGTCAAGGCGGCCAAACCGGCCGCGAGGTGAAGACGCAGGAGATATGACATGGGAACCCCTTTGCGGCCGTGCGTGAACACGGGGCCTCGATCTGCACAAATCGCGATTATCCGATCCCGCGTGCCGGTGGCGCGCGGGCTGGTTTCAGGCGGAGGGTCTGGGCGGCGCTGGCGGGGGCAGGATCGTCTGCCCGATCAGGACGGCGGTTGCCCAGCCGTATGCGGGCACAGTGACGGCGCGATCGGCTGGCCGGGCGACCGACTGGGACTCCGCTGGCAGGGGCGTCACGGTCGCGGCGGCGCAGCAGGACTGGCCGTCGTCCTGGCGCTGATGCTCATGATGGCCGGTGTCATGGTGTTCGTGATGGGCGGGTGCGGGCGGACATAAAACCGGCCGCGCGAGGGCTGGCCCCAAAGCAAAGCCCAAGGCCACAAAAAGAAAAAGCAGAGAACGCCATCGCGCGCGCATAGGTGACGCTACCATCCCATCCCCTGGCCAGCAAGGCGGCGCCGCCCCAGGCTAGGCAGCCCGTTATTTCCAACATAGGCTCCCACCATGCGCAGCCAAACCGCGATTGCCCTGGTCGTGCTCGGCGGCGGTGTCACCGCCATGGCGGTCGATATCCGCCCGCGCTGCACCGATCCCGCGACCGGGCAGCCAATGGCCTGCCAAAGCGGCCAACGGGCCAGCTATCTCGGCTGGACGCATTTCGGCGGCAGTGCCACGCGCGGCCCTGGCCTGTTCAGCCATGTGGTGCGCGGGGGCTTTGGTGCCGCCGGCCACGGCGCCGCGGCCGGGTCCTGATCGCGATGCGCCGGCATAGTATCGCGCCTCGGCCTGACTGGCGGGATCGGGCACGCGACCTCGGCTTTGCCTATGCCGAAATCGCCGGGCAGCCCTATTGGGACGAAACCGCCTGCTGGGAATTCACCAGCCCGGAGATAGACCAGCTCGATGATGCGCTGGCGGAGCTTGAACGTCTGACCCGCATCGCCGCCGATACCGCGGTGCGCCAGAACCGCGCCGCCATGCTCGGCATTCCCGCCGCCGTCTGGCCGCTGATCGTCCGCTCGTGGGAGCGTCAGGAACCGAGCCTTTATGGCCGCATGGACCTGTCCTGGGATGGCACCGGCCCGCCCAAACTGCTGGAATACAACGCCGACACGCCAACGGCCCTGTTCGAAAGCAGCGTCGTGCAGTGGGAGTGGCTGCGCTGCGCCCGCCCGGGCGACGACCAGTTCAACGACATCCACGAAGCCCTGATCGCCGCCTGGCCAACCCTGCGGCTGCCCGCACGCGTGCATTTCGCGTGTATGCGGGAGACGGCGGAGGATTTCGGGAACACCGAGTACCTCCGCGATACCGCCATCCAGGCCGGTCTGGACGCGCCGTTCCTGTTCATCGAGGATATCGGCTGGGATGGAAACCGGTTCGTCGATCTCGACGGCCAGGCGATCGCCGCGCTGTTCAAGCTCTACCCCTGGGAATTCCTGCTGCGGGACAATTTCGGCAACCATATCGCCGCCGCCCCGACCCGCTGGATCGAGCCCGCCTGGCGCCTGCTGCTGTCCAGCAAGGGCATCCTGGCTTTGTTGTGGGAGCTGTTTCCCGGCCACCCCAATCTGCTGCCGGCCTTCCGCGAACCCGGCCGCGCGGG
>CAIUPC010000651.1 GCA_903900905.1 uncultured Acetobacteraceae bacterium | reverse complement strand
GATGACGTGACGGACCTCGCGGAGGCCTTGCTGTTGCGCCTGCAAACGCACATGTAGGAACGCGATGATCGAACTCGATTACAACCGCCTCGCCGCCACCCCGGCCGCGAGCGATCCTTTCCCCCATGTCGTGGTGCCCGACTTCGTGCCCCCCGCCAGCCTACGCGCGGTGGTCGCGGATCTGCCGCCGCTGGCCAAACGGGGCTCGTTTCCGCCGGCCTCGCTGCGCCTCGGGGCGGCCGCACAGGCGTTGATGGCGGAGATGGAGGGGCCGAGACTGCGCGCTATGATCGCGTTGAAGTTCGGCCTCGATCTGACAGGCTCGCCCACGATGGTCACGCTGCGCGGCCGGACGGAGGCCAAGGATGGCCGCATCCACACGGATTCCACCGCCAAGCTGGTGACGGTGCTGCTGTATCTGAACCCGGATACCGAGGCCTGGGCCCAGCGCGATGGCTGCCTGCGGCTGCTGCGCGGCCAGACGGATCTGGAGGATTACGCTGTCGAGGTGCCGCCGGTGAACGGGACTCTGCTGGTGTTCCCGAATGCGCCAGCGGCCTGGCATGGGCATCGGCAATATGTCGGCAAGCGCTACGCGGTGCAGCTGAACTATATGACCTCCGACGCGAAGGCACGGAGCGAAATGCGCCGGCATCGGATTTCGGCGTTTGTGAAGAAGCTGACGATGGCGGGTGGTTAGAACGAGTTCCCCTATATGCAGGTCGTATCGGTGGCGAGACCGTAAGGATTCAGGCAGCAAAGGAGAGGTTGCCCGCCTCCCCCACGCCGCCGAACCCGTTACCGCGCCAGATTACGCCGCCGCCAGGCGCTGATCTGCTCCAGCGAGCTATGCACATGGATCACCACCGGCTTGTCCTTCACCGCGAAGGCCTGGGCCAACGTGTCCGCGATCTGCGATTCCTCGGTGATGGTGAAGCCCTTGGCGCCGAACGCGCTGGCCCAGACGGCGAAGTCCGGATTGGTCAGCTGCGTCGCCGCCTGATAAGGCCGGCCGGGGTAGCGGATGTCGTGGTGCATCGTGATCGTGCCGTAGCAATGATTGTCGGAGACCACGAAAATCGGCGCCACCCGGTACTGGCAGGCGGTGGCGATCTCGTTACCCGTCATCAGCGCCCCGCCATCGCCGGCGAAGGCGATCACCTGCGTCCCCGGCCGGCGCAGGCAGGCCGCGACCGCCATCGGGAGCCCCGCGCCCATCGCGCCCACCACGGATGACAGGAACATCTGGCCGGGCTTCATCAGCAGATAGCGCTGCACGAAGCTGGAGAAATTGCCGGCGTCCGAAGTCACCGTCGCATCATCCGTCAGATGCCTGGCGATCTCACAGACCACGGCCGCGAAATTCACGCCGTCGGTGGTGGACTGCCACTCCGGTTCCATCAGTTCGCGATGGATCTTGTTCAGCCCGGCGACCCAGGGCTTGCGGCGTTCGGCGTTGGCGGGCGCGCCCTTGGCCAGCAGCGCCTGCACCACCGCCCGCGGCTCACAGGCCAGCGCCAGATCGGGGCGCCAGACGCGGCCGAGTTCATTCGGATCCGGCCAGACATGCACCAGCGGCAGCTGCGGCTCCGGCGCGGCCGGGAAGGTGAAGTTCTGCGACACCGTGCCGGTCAGGCGTTCGCCCAGCACCACCAGCAGGTCGGATTTCTTCATCTCCGCGATCACATCAGGATGGGTACGGCTGGCGACATAGCCGGCGTAGTTGTCGTGCCACGCGTCAAACAAATGCGGTCGGCGATGCGTCGGGCTGACCGGCAGGCACCATTGTTCGGCGAGCTGCTTCAGCTCCTCCAGCCCATTCTCGCGCATGGCGGGGCCCACCCAGATCAGCGGGCGCTCGGCCTTGGCGAGCATATCGGCGAGCTGCGCCAAATCGTCGGGATGCGGGCCGGCGACGGCTTGCGGGCGCGGGCGGTTGAGGGTGGCCTCGGTTTCCGTGTCGAACAGATCCTCGGGGATGATGACCGCGACCGGGCCGGGCGTGCCGCTTTCGGCGATGTGGAAGGCGCGCGCCATGGCTTCGCTGGCCTGAATGGGATCATTGACCTCGATCACCAGCTTGGTCACGTCCGACAGCAGACGGGAGTAATTCTGTTCCTGTAGGGCCATCCGCCCGGCTTCGAATCGTTCCACCTGGCCGATGATCACCACCAGCGGGGTGGCATCGTGATAGGCGGTATGGAGGCCGATCAGCGCGTTGGACAGGCCGGGGCCGCGGGAGACGACGCAGACGCCGGCACGGCCGCCGCGCATCCGCCCATCCGCCGCGGCCATGAAAGCGGCCCCGCCCTCATGCCGGCAGACGATCAGCCGCATGCGGTTGTTGTCGGCCAGCGCGTTGGTCATGCCGAGATAGGATTCGCCGGGCACGCAATAGATCAGGTCGATGTCATGCGCTTCGAGGCTATCCACCAGCAGGCGGGCGACGGTCTGGGCCATGGGACGGTTCCTTGGAGTTGGTTGCGCCAACGGTGGCGGATTTGGCGGGATTGGGAAAGGTTGACGGATCAGGCGAACAGGGCAATCGGGTGAGGCTGCGGTTCTATCGAATATGCAGATATTGCGTTTGGCTCGACAGGCCGGGCGGTAAAAAACCGTCATCCGCGGGCTTGTCCCGGGGACCACAGCGGCAGAGGCGGCAACCTTGGTCCCCGGGACAAGCCCCATGGGCGCTAACATAAGCGG
>CAIUPC010000650.1 GCA_903900905.1 uncultured Acetobacteraceae bacterium | reverse complement strand
TCATCGCGTATGTCCATGGAAAGCCCATGCAGCGCATATTCCGGGAACACCACGAGATCGAGCGTGGCCATGCCGCGCTTGGCCTTGCCCACCATGGCCACAATGCGTTCAGTCTGCCGGGTGATGTCGGCACGGCTGCTGATTTCGGGCAACTTCAGTTGCACCAGGCCAATGACAACGCCGTTCGGGGATTTATTGAGGCCGCCCAATCCGTTCATGTGCATTCCTCTCGGGGTGGAGATAACCACCGAGAGGAATGCAAGAACGATACCGCCAGGCCTGTTTTACAGCGGCCCGAGCTGCCCCAGTTCCATGGCCTTGATCTGCAAGGCCAGATACTTCGAGTTGATGCGGCATTGCGCCAGGCCACCGGCGATGAACCACAGGCCCTCCTGCGGTGTGCGCTTGTACATGTTGTTCAGCTCGCCATCGGCGCCGAGGCCCCAGACCTCCCCAATCCGATCCAGCATCGCATCGCCCAAAGCGCGGCGAACCAGCTCCATCTGCGGGTAATAGCCGGTCGCCAGGACGATCATATCGGCCGGCACCGTGGTGCCGTCCTTCAGCAGCGCGCCCTCGGCGGTGAAGTGATCGATCCGGTCATATTGCAACAGGCCCAGCTCGCCCTTGATCATCAGCGCCGAGCTGCCGGCATCGAGGTTGTAGCCACCGCCGCGGCGGAAATACTTCATCTGATGCCCGGCCTCATCATCGCCGATATCGTGCTTGAAGCCGATACTCTTGAGGCCCTCGATCATCTCTTTATCGAGCTCGACCATCCGCTTGACGACGGCCTTATAGGCCTTGACCGTCAAAGGCGGCGTGGAAGACGAAACGATCAGGTCGCAGTCCTCCAGCGGCCCGCCTTCGTCCCAGATCGCTTCGTTCAACCGCGCGCTCGGGTTGATCGACACAACGGTGGTGGAGCCGCGCTGGATCAGCGTCGTGTTCACGCCGTGGCTGTACAGATCGAGCGCGATGTCGTTGGCGCTGCTGCCGGTGCCCAGGATGAAGGCGTTCTTGCCGCGCCAGTCGGCGCCGCTGTCGAAGCCCTCGGAATGGATGACCTCGCCCTTGAAGTCGCTCAGGCCCGGCACGTCGGGCATCATGGGGTAAGAGCTGACGCCATTGGCGAAAACCAGGTGCTTGGGATGCACCACGCGTTCCGTCCCGTCACCGCGCTTCAGGGTCGCGGTCCAGCGCTTGCTGGTTTCATCCCATTCACCGCCGGCGAACTCGGTATCGGTCCAGCAGTTGATCTCCATCGCGTCGGCGTAGAATTCGAACCAGTTCCCCAGCATATCCTTGGGGATATATTTCGGCCATGTCGGCGGAAATTCCATATACGGCAGATGGTTCAGATGGATCGAGTTGTGCAGCGCCAGCGAGTGGTAGCGCTTGCGCCAGCTGTCACCGATCCGCGGCCATTTCTCGACCACCAGCGTATCGACGCCAAGCTGGTTGAGGCGCGCCGCGATCGACAGCCCCGCCTGGGCGCAGCCGATAACCAGCACGGTGGGCTCGCGGTCTTCATAGGCGCTGGCCCTGCGGCGCATATCCGCCCAGTTGTCGCCGCCGAAATTGCGCGAATAGGCGGAGCCGGAGGGGCGGTTGTCGCCGATTTTCTCCTCATGCCCATCGAGGGATTCGAGGGTGGTGGAAACCAGCCAGGCCTTCATCTCCCCCTTGTCGTCGGGCGACAGGCGGATGATGCCGGCGCCCTGGCCGATAGTGGTTTTGAATTCGAAAATCGCCTCCACGCTATCGGTGCCGAGGCGCTTGACGTTGCGCGGCGGCTTGCGTCCGGCGGGGAGGTGAAAGCCGTGCGCGCCGGTGCGGTCCTGTTCCGCGGTGAGGCGGGCGGCG
>CAIUPC010000649.1 GCA_903900905.1 uncultured Acetobacteraceae bacterium | reverse complement strand
TGTTGCCCGGTCCCTCAAAGGTGCGTTCGATGGGCACCGAGTAGTACAGGGCGGGTCCGAACGGATGGCGCGGAATGTGTCGCAGGAGAAGTTCCATCTCGGTAGTCGGAGTCTCGCCGGCGTCCCAATAGGACCGCATGAACGACAGGGGTGCGCGTCTGACGGACCCGTCGCGGCCGGCGACGTGGGACCAGCCGACGCTGAGCCACTGCTGGGTCAGATCCTTGCGCGCCCAGGTCTGATCCTGGTGGGCTTGCTGCACCGCGGCGTCAAAGGCCCCCTGGCCGCCCAGAGCGTCCATCTGTCCGCCGAGGGGCATGTCGGGCTCGCGGGCAGCGGTCACGCCCATCTGAATGCTGGAGAACCAGTAGTCCGACGGGGGACGCAAGGGATCCGACTGCAGTTCGATGTTGAAGAACCAGTGCCTGCCGGGGACGGAATGGGAACCGTGCAGGAAGACGCGGAAGTCGTCGCCGGAGCCCCTGGTCAGCATGGGGAAGCCCGACATCTGTCCTCCCACCAAGGCATCCTTGCCGTTGTCCAGCAGATTCTGGGCCATGCTCCCGTAGAACTCGCCGAAGCGGGAGCACTTGAAGTCCCACCACTTCGAACGAGCGTTGGCCTGGATCCAGGCGGCCCTCTCCGACGGCGTTCCTGCGGGAATGGTCAGACCCGCCCCCGTGGCGAAGTCATCGACAACCCGCGCGTTGTAGTCGACGCCATCGCCCCACTCGAGGCCGACCACGTAGTCAGCACAAGTCATGCCTCGGCAACCCGTCACCAGCGCCAGCTGCGCCAGACGGATACCCAACCACTGCGCGTAGCTGGTGACGGCCGCGGGCCTGTCGGCGACCCAGCCCGGCGGCGCGATCCAACCCGGGGGCGCGGTCCACTCGGGCGGCCAGTCGACGGGGTCCATGGGCATCAGCGGTGTGAAATAGCCCGGCTCCACCGCGTTGTTGGCATTGGTCGAGGCGTAACCCGGGTGGGCCTTCATCCAGGAGCCCCACTCCTTCCAGCCCCCGATGCCGCTGTTGTCCGGAAGTCCGGAACCGGCGGCCGCGGTTCCCGTCGCCGCCGCGTACTCGTAGCCCCAGGCCACCACGCCGAGCTGGGGTGCACGGCCATCGGAATCCAGCCCTGCGGCCGCAGCGCGCATCTCCTGCACGTGACTGGTCTGCATCATGTCGACGTTGTTCCAGAAGAGCTGCTGGGGGAGGGGAAAGCCGGCGGCTCCCCACGGTTGACCGACGACCCCGTTGGTTTCCGTCAGAAGGACGGGCCGATCGGCACTCAAACCGGCTGGAGAGGGGTAGGCGAAGGCGGAAGCCGTCCGTTGTGAGAACAGGTCGCACCCCGTCAGAGCCAGGAAAACGGCGGTGAGCGAAATCAGGCAGGCGCGGCGGGCGAATTCCCGGCGATATGGCATGCCCAGACAGTAGCACAGGACCGGCGGGGCATCGAGCCTCTAGTTCTTCAGGTAGGTCTTCACCGCGTCGGCGATC
>CAIUPC010000648.1 GCA_903900905.1 uncultured Acetobacteraceae bacterium | reverse complement strand
CAATGGAGCAAAGGCGTGGCTGCCGACCTGCGTCGGCATGACGGCTGACGGGTGCCGATGAGGCAATACTGATGCCCCTTTGCTAATTAATGCGGCGGCGGGTCAGTGTCCTGCCCCACACCCTAAACCGGCTCCGCCCGCAGAATATACCCGGCATTGCGCACGGTCTGGATCAGCGCCACCGGAAAAGGCTTGTCCACCTTCTGCCGCAGGCGCGAAACATGCACGTCGATCACATTGGTCTGCGGGTCGAAATGATAGTCCCACACGCCCTCCAGCAGCATGGTACGGGTGACCACCTGGCCGGCATGGCGCATCAAATACTCCAGCAGCCGGAACTCCCGCGGCTGCAGGTCGATCTTCTTGCCGCTCCGCTTCACCTGCCGTGCCAGGAGGTCCATCTCCAGATCCTCCACCACCAGCCGCGTGGCCGGGCCTTCGGCCTTGCCGCGCCGCGCCAGGGCCTCGACCCGCGCCAGCAGTTCGGCGAAAGCGAAGGGCTTGGTGAGGTAGTCATCGCCGCCGGCCTTCAGGCCTTTCACCCGCTCGGTCACGTCGGCCAAAGCCGACAGGATCAGCACCGGGGTGACATTCTTCTGGCTGCGCAGGGTTTCAAGGATCTTCAGACCATCAATGCCACCCGGCAGCATGCGGTCCAGGATGATGGCGTCGAACGGCTCGCTGACCGACATGAACAAGCCGTCGCGGCCATTATCGGCGTGTTCGACGACATGGCCGGCTTCCTTAAGGCCGCGGACGACGAAGCCGGCGACGTCCTTGTCGTCCTCGACCACCAGGATGCGCATCGCTTGTCTCTCCTTATTCGGTGCTGTCCGCCGGCCGGCGGCCGATAACAACGGGGACCTCTGCCTCCCGCCCGCCGCGGCGTAATGTCATCCGGACGGTATTGCCCGGGGTCACGACGGCGACGGCGCGAATGAGGCCGTTGGTGGATTCCACCCTTTCCCCGTTGATGGCAAGCAGCATGTCGCCACTTTTGGCACCCGCCCGGGCGGCGGGACCATTGCGATCCAGCGCGCTGATGACCAGACCGTCATTTGTTTCGTTCACCGAAACGCCAAGCCAGCCGCGCTCGATCTCCCCGCGGGCCAGCAATTGGGTGACGATTCGGTTGGCCGTCTCCGCCGGAATGGCGAAACCGATGCCAACCGAGGCCCCGGTCGGGGAAACGATGGTGGAGGTGACGCCGATAACCTGGCCATCCATGTTGAACACCGGCCCGCCGGAATTGCCGGGATTGATGGGCGCGTCGATCTGAATGAAATTATCGAAAGGTCCCGATCCGAGGTCCCGCCCCTCCGCCGAGATGATGCCGGCGCTGACCGAGCCGCTCAGCCCAAACGGATTCCCGGCGGCGATGATCCAGTCCCCGACTTCCATTTTGCGCGAATCGCCCCAGGTGACGAACGGCAGCGGGGCCGGGGCGATGACCTTGATCACCGCGAGGTCGGTCAGTTCGTCGCGCCCGATCAGCCTGGCCGGCAACTGCCGCCCATCGGTGAGGGAGACCACGATGTCGTCCGCGCGCCCGACAACATGGTTGTTGGTCACGATGATGCCCGAGGCATCGATGATGAAGCCGGACCCGTTGCCGGTGACCTTCTGCTGGCGTTTGCTGAAGCGCCGCCGGAATTCCCGCCCCAGCGGCGTGTCACGCAACTCCGGCGGCATATCGCCGAACACGTCACTGCCGGTGACGGTTTCCGTCACCGCGATGTTCACCACCGCCGGCAGCACCTTCTTGACCAGCGGTGCGAAGCTTTCAGGCGCGCCGCGGGCCGAGGCGATGGGACCCGGGGCGCAGGCAGTCACGAGCAGCGCCAGCGCCAGGATGTGGCCGAGCGGGTGCGTGGTGAGGAGGCGGATCAGGCGGATCATGGGCGTCATTCAATCTCCGGCAGCGCTGGCGCACAGGGGAAAAATGGTGCGCGCCCCGGATCGTAGCAAGCGCCGTCGCCGGCCGCAGGGTAATTCTGCCGTGAAATTTGGCTGCGTGGTGCACGGTCGAGCAGGCCGATGCCGCCTAATAGTACCAACCCTCAGTTTACAACCCTCCCCCTCCCCTTGCGGGAGGGGGCCGGGGGGAGGGGGAATACGGCACAGTTCGACGGGGATCACCCCTCCCCCCAACCCCCTCCCGCAAGGGGAGGGGGGGCCCCACCACCAACCTGCGCACGGTCACCGGGCTTGCCCGCTATATCAGTCCGGATTCCCCCCATCCTCCGGCCAGCGGTGTTTCGGATACCGCCCGCGCATATCCCGCCGCGCATCTGCCCAGGCGCCCTTCCAGAACCCCGCCAAATCCGCCGTCACCGCGATCGGCCGCATCGCCGGCGACAGCAGCGCCAGCCGCAGCGGAATCCGCCCCCCCGCCAGCTTGGGCGTCGCCTTCATCCCGTAGAACGCCTGCGCCCGCGCGCTCGCCAGCGGCACGGACTCGCTATAATCGACGGCCGCCCGCCCGCCCGGCAGCGCCAGATGTGTCGGCAGTTCCTTGTCCAGCCGATCGGCTTGGGCCCAGGCGAGGGTGTTGCGGAGGATGGAATGCAGATCCAACCGCTCCAGATCGGTTAACCGCGTCATCCCCCCCAGATGTGGCGCCAGCCAGTCCGCGACGGAGCCCGTCAGCGTTTCATCGTTGAGGTCGGGCCAATCCCCCTTCGGATCCACGCCGCGCATCAGCCCGACCCGGATTTGCAGATGCCGGGCGGCGTCGGTCCAGGGCAGGGGGCGCAACCCATCCGCCGCCACCGCCTCCGCCAGCGAGGCCGCGACATCCGCCGGATCGGCCGGCACGGTGCGGTCGCTCAGGATCAGCATCCCCAACCGCCGCCGCCGCCGTGCCAACACGGTGCCGGAGACGGGGTCGAACCCGCGTTCCACCTGCTCCGTCACCCGGGCTTCCAAAGCCAGCGGCAGATTGTCGGGATCAAGCTTCGCGGCCAGTTTGATTCGCGCGGCGGCTTTGACCTCCATCGAGGCAACCGCCAGCAGATTGGCATTGGCGAGGTCGTCGGTCTTCGGCAGCCGCGCCCCGCCGCCGCCGGACAGGCGGAAGGACCCCGGCTCCCCACGCCGCTGGGCGATGCGATCGGGGAAGGCGGCGGCGAGCAGGCGGCCGGGATCGCCCTCCCCCCTGATGTCGTTGGCAATCCGCATGCGGCGGCGATACTGCCCGGCAGCGCGGCGGATGCGCGACAGCACGCCGCGATCGGCCATCGGATCCCCATCCTCGATCGCCATCAGGCGGGTGGTGATATCGGCCGGCGCCTCCAACCCGCGCATGGGATCGCGCTCTTCCAGCAAAGCCGCGATATCGGCGGCGCGGGCGGCCTCACCGGGCGTTTCCGCTGCCAGCATCATCGCCGCCAGGCGCGGATGCGCGCCCAGCGTGGCCATGCGCTGGCCCGTCGGCGTGATCTGCCCGGCCGCGTTCAGGGCGCCGAGTTCCGTCAACAGCGCATTCGCCGCCGCCAGCGCCCCGGCGGGCGGGCGGTCCTGGAACGCCAGGTCATGCGGCGGCGTGCCCCAGGCGGCGCAGTCCAGCGCCAGGGAGGACAACTCCGCTTCCAGCATTTCCGGACGATCGAAGGCGGGCAGGCCGCGATGCAGGTTGGGGGACCAGAGGCGGATGGCGACACCCGGCCCCTCGCGCCCCGATCGCCCGGCCCGTTGATCCGCGGCGGCGCGGGAGATGCGCATGGTGGTCAGCCGCGTCAGCCCGGTCGCGGGATCGAGCCGCGGGGCGCGGCGCCAGCCGCCATCGACGACGATGCGCACGCCGGGGACCGTGAGCGAAGTTTCGGCGATCGAGGTCGCCAGCACCACCCGCCGCGTTTCGGCCGGGCGTAACGCGCGGTCCTGCTCGGCTTGCGGCAGTTCGCCATGCAGCGGCAGCACCAGCGCGCCGCAGCCCTCCAACGCCGCTTGGGCGCGGCGGATTTCCGCCATGCCCGGCAGGAAGGCCAGGATATCGCCTGAATGGTCCGCCAAAGCCGCGCGGACGGCGCGGGCCAGCGCGTCCGGCAGATCGCGTGGGGTGGCGATGTCGCGGGGATTGTGGCGGACATCGACCGGGAACATGCGCCCGGCGCTTTCCACGATCTCCGCCTGCATCAGCGGCGCGAGGCGGGCCCCGTCGGCGGTCGCGGACATCGCCAGCAGCCGCAACTCCGGCCGCAGCATGCGTTGCAGGTCGAGGCAGAAGGCCAGCGCCAGATCGGATTCCAGCGAGCGTTCGTGGATTTCGTCCAGGATCACGGCGGCGATCCCGTCCAGGCCGGGATCGGATTGCAGGCGGCGGACCAGCAGGCCCTCGGTGATGACCTCGATCCGGGTTTCGGCGGAGACGGCGGAATCCAGCCGCGTGCGAAAGCCGACGGTGCGGCCCACGGGCTCGCCCAGCAGCGAGGCCATGCGGGTCGCGGCGGCGCGGGTGGCGAGGCGGCGGGGTTCCAGCATCACGATCCGCTGGTCGCCGCGCCAGGGCGCATCCAGCAGCGCCAGCGGCACCAGCGTCGTCTTGCCGGCACCGGGCGGGGCGACCAGCACGCCGTTGCTGCCGCCGTCCAGCAGAGCGGTCAGCGCCTGCAGCGCATCGGTGACGGGCAGGTCGGGAAGGGGGATCATGGTCTCTCGCGGCTGGCTGAGCTGGCACGGTGCCGCGTGTCGGCGGGCGTCAGGCAGGTATTGTATCGTCGGCCCCCGGCGGTTCGCCACCATCGCGCGCCATAATGCGGTCGAAGGCAGCGAAATCCGCCCGATCGCGGCGGGTCGTGAAATAGCTGGCCGTGCGAAGCACCGCCACTTTCCCTATCCCGTCATGCCGACCTGCGTCAGCATGACGGCGAGGGCGGGCGCGATGCCACCGGCACGCTTCTCCTCGGGCGTCCGCTTGGCGATTAAGCCGGCACGAACACCCCGGTATCCTCGAACGACGGCAGGTCGGTCACGATCTTTGCCGGCTGGGTGAACAGTTTGTCGTTCTGCAGCACCGGCTTCACCTTGTCAGCGAACAGCCGCAGGTTCTGCTCCGCCTCGTCATGCGGCAGCCCGCCGTAGGAGAATTCGCAGACCAGATGTTCGAGGCCCGTCAGCGTCCGCAGCTGCGCGATCTGCTCGATGCAGTCATCGGGCGTGCCGACGAGCTGAATCTTCACATAGGTGTCGGTCATCTTCTGCCGATGCGTCAGGTCCGACATTTTCTGGTAGGTGCGGCCGATCTTGGAATAGGCCTCGTAGCCCTTCACGTTGGCGAGGCCGCCGTCGGAGAAGCGGTAGTGGTTATCGACCGAATCCCACTTCTTACCGAGCCAGGTCACAGCGCGGTCATCCGCCTCCGCCCGCGTCTCCGCGCACGACACATTCGTCACGATAATCGGCGGCTTCGGCGTATGCCCGGCTTCAATCGCGTATTTGTGGAAGTCGTAGACCTCATGCGCGGCCTTGGACCATTCATTGTGCATCACGATCAGCTGGCCGAGGCCCTGGCTGGCGATCAGCTTCGCCGATTCCGGGCTGTTCGCCGAACCATAGAACCGCCGTTCCGGATGCGAGATCGGCGCCGGGCGGATGGAGGTACGGGGAATGTTGAAGAACTCCCCTTTATATTCGAAGCTGGCCTGGGTCAGGCCGAGCTTCACGATCTCCAGGCCTTCCTTGAAGCGCGGCCGCGCCTCGTCCATCGGGATGCGGAAGCCGTCATATTCCACCCGGGCGGCGCCGCGGCCGAAGCCGAAAATGCAGCGCCCGCCACAGAGGATATCCAGCAGCGCGATCTGTTCGGCGATGCGGATCGGATCGTGCCAGGGGATCACGATCACGCCGGTGCCGAGATTGATGCGCTTGGTGCGCCCGGCATAATAGGACAGGAACTGCAACGGCGACGGCGACATCGCATAGCCGGTGAAATGGTGCTCCAGCGCGAACAGCGAGTCGAAGCCCAGCGGTTCAGCCAGATCACCCAGCTGCATATGCTCATGCAGGATGGCCGAGTCCGGCCGTCCGGGTTGACTGAGCATGTTGAGTGCCATTCCGACTTTCATGATCGCCGCCCTTTACGTGGTTTCCTTTGGCGGTGACGCTACTGGCCGGTAGCGATGGCGTCAAATGTTTGGCGGATTTTCGGGAAGCGGGACCCCCGCTTCGCCGCCGGCATGCGGAATGCGGCCTCTTGCTCGAAAAGTCGCCTATGGGTGAGGATGGAATGACCGATACGATTGTTACACAGATCGAGTACCACGCCGCGCAGGCTGCGACAGCGGTCGCGCTCATCGCCGATAAGGGCGCCTTGACGTATGCGGCGTTGAATCGGGCGGCAAATCGGGTCGCGCATCATTTGCTGGCCCACAGGCCGTCTGCCGCGCGGCCGGCGGTGCGGACGGAGCCGGGTCTGGTCGCGATCTGCATGGCGCCAACGCCGGAGCGGATCGTCGCCATGTTGGGTGTGCTGAAAGCGGGTCTCGCCTATGTCCCTGTCGTCACGGATGTGAGTGACTCCGCGCTGAGGGACATGCTTGCGCACCTTCAACCGCGCATCATTCTCGGCGATGCGGCCCATTGCGCGCGCCTGTCCGGGATGGGTTTCGACACGGTGGATGCCGGCGCGATTCCCCCCGGCGGCCGGGACGACAATCCGGGCCTGCGGCAGGCACCGGAAGATATCGCGTTCATTCGCTACACATCGGGGTCCACCGGCGTGCCGAAAGGGGTCGTGCACAGTCACCGCGCCGCACTGGGCCTGGCGCGGATATGCGCGGAGGGGATGTCGCTGCGCGCAGGCGATTGCATATCCTTTCTAACGTCATTCCCCCATGCGACGATTCTCGGCTGCCTCGGAGCCGGTGCGGCCCTGCAAATCCTCGACGTGAAGCGAGAAGGCCTGCGGCAGATGGCCGCGCGCCTGTCCGCCGATAATGTGACGGTGCTGGAGATCTTTCCCAGCATGCTCCGCCGCCTGGCGATCGCGCTGCGTTCAGGGGGAAGGCTGCCAGCCTTGCGCTGCGTCGCGTTGAACGGGGAGGGCGTGACCCGCCCCGACGTCATGTTGGCGCGCCAATTCATGGCCGAGGACGGAATCGTGCTGAACCAGTACGGCAGCTCCGAGTGCTGTCAGATCACGGCCTGGCCCATGGCCGGGGAGCCGCCGGAAGGTGAACCCATCCCCATCGGCGCGCCGGTCGCCGGCATCGCGCTGCGGCTGATCGATCCGGAGGGGAAGGTCGTGCCGCCTGGAGAACCCGGCGAGATCACTGTGGTCAGCCCCTTCATGACGTCCGGCTACTGGCGCCGCCCCGACCTGACGCGCGCCGTCTTTGGCCGCACCGTGCCAGATGGGCCGATCGATACCTATCGCACCGGGGATATCGGACGCGTCGACGGCACAGGTCGGCTGACCGTGATTGGCCGGGTCGATAACCAGATCAAACTCCGCGGCTTCCGCATCACGCCGGAAGAAATCGAAGGAGTCTTGCGGCTTCACCCAGCGGTCACCAATGCTGTTGTGCGGCCTTTTCCGGACGACCGCGGCGAAACGCAGCTCGCGGCTTTTGTCCTCCCGGCCGCGGGCACCAATCCGGATGGCTCGGCGCTGCGGGCTTTCCTGCGCGATAAAGTGCCGGATGCCTGCGTGCCGGTGGCGATCCTGATGCGGGACGATCTGCCGATGTCGGCGTCCGGCAAGATGGATCGCCAGGCCCTGCCGGACCCGTTGCCACTTTGGCGCGGTCTGGGATGATCCGGTTTGACCGTTCAAGCCGGACTCGGGCCGAATACAGCCAATCGGCTGCGGCGATTCCATCCGCCTCCCCGTTCGCCCCAGCGCGCTCAGAGCCTCCCCAGTAAGCGCAATAAATGGTATATAATTTCCTATAATTCGATTAATGAGAAAAATACATCCTAAATTGCGCTTGCATCTTGCTCTGGGCCGCGAATTCTTCTCTTTCCTCCGTTTCAAAGGAAACGCAGAGGCCAT
>CAIUPC010000647.1 GCA_903900905.1 uncultured Acetobacteraceae bacterium | reverse complement strand
CGCGGCCTGATCTGCCTCGCCATGACCCGCCAGCGCGCCGACAAGCTCGGCCTGGCGTTGATGAGCCAGCAGAACGGCACCCGCCATCAGACCGCCTTCACGGTCTCGATCGAGGCCCGCGAAGGCGTCACCACCGGCATTTCGGCCGCTGATCGCGCCCATACGATCGCGGTTGCGACCAATGCCGACAGCACCCGCGACGACATCACCACGCCGGGCCATGTGTTCCCGTTGCTGGCGCGGGAGGGCGGCACGCTGGTCCGCGCCGGACATACCGAGGCCTCCGTCGATATCGCCCGCAAAGCCGGTCTCGCCCCGGCCGCCGTGATCTGTGAGATCATGAACGACGACGGCACCATGGCGCGCCTCCCCGACCTCGTTACCTTCGGCCAGAAGCACAACCTCAAAATTGGCACCATCGCCGATTTGATCGCGCATCGCCGCCTGACCGAGCGGCTGGTGCGCAAGGTGGAGGAGGGGACTTATAACCACCCCGCCGGCGGCGAGTGGAAAGCCATCGTCTATGCCAATACCGTCGAGTACCAGGAACATCTGGTGCTGGTGAAGGGCGACATCAGCGGGCCGGAGCCGGTGATGGTGCGCATGCACGCGGTCGATCTGCTCGATGACATGACCGGCGCGCCGCACTGGATCGCCATCCACAATGCCATGCATGCCATCAGCGCCGCCGGGCGCGGCGTGGTGGTGATGATCCGCGAGCACCAGAAGACCGCTCTGGCGGATCGGGTGCGCATGCTGGGCACGACGCCACGGCCGCAGCGGGCGCTGCGTGATTATGGCATCGGGGCGCAGATTCTGCTCGATCTCGGGATCAAGGACATGGTCCTGCTCACCAATCGCCGCCGCACGGTTGTCGGCCTGGAAGGCTACGGCCTGAACATCGTCGAACAGCGGCCCGTCCCCAACGTCGTCAACGAGAAGCCGAAAGCATGAGCACCCAGGACGCCGCCCTCCCTTCCGCCCCGACAGTCGCCGGCCCTTCGCCGCGCCTGCTGATCGTGCGCGCGCCCTATTACAAGCAGGTTGTGGACGGCCTGACCGAGGGCGCGATCCGGATTCTGACCGAAGCCGGCGCCACGCATGAGGTGCTGGACATCGCCGGCGCCTATGAGCTGCCGCAGGCGATCCGCCTGGTGCTGCGCGGCAACCAGCGCTTCGACGGCTTCGTGGCGCTGGGCTGCATCGTGCGCGGGGAAACCGACCATTACGACTTCATCTGCAAGGCCACGATGGACGGCATGATGAACCTGTCGCTGCAATTCGGCCTGTGCACCGGCACCGGCCTGCTGACCTGCGACACGCTGGCGCAGGCGGAGGCGCGCTCGGGCCAGGATGGCCACAACAAGGGCGCCGAAGCCGCCGCCGCCGCTTTGGTGCAGATCAACGCTGCCCGCCGGTTTGGCGCCGCCTGATGACGGTTGCTCCCAAAGCACGGCCCCGCACGGCTTCGCGGGTCGCGGCGGTCCAGGCGTTGTTTCAGAGCGAGCAGGCGGGCGATAACGCGGAAACCGTCATCGATCAGTTCGTGCGCCACCGTTTGGGCGGCGCGGACGGGTTCGAGGACGGCCGCATCCCGGACGCCGAGGTGCCCCTGTTCGCCGCCATCGTGCGCGGCGCGGTGCGCCAGCAGGACACGATCGACGCCATGCTGAGCGAATCACTCCCGGCGGACTGGCCGCTGGCACGCATCGACCCCGTGCTGCGGGCGCTGCTGCGCGCGGCGGGCGGGGAATTGGCCAATACCGCTGGTGCGCCGGCGAAGGTGATCATCAACGAGTATCTGGATGTCGTGCGCGGCTTCCTGACCGGGCCGGAGCCGGGGATCGCCAACGCGGTGCTGGACCGGATGGCCCGGCTGCTGCGGGCCGATGAGTTTGGCCTGGATGCGGCGGCGGGCGCGCATCGGCCTGCTTAGGTGATGTCCAAGTATTGTCGCGCCAGGATGGGCGCATCACCCAAAATCGTCATGGCGGGCGCAGGCCCGCCACCCATGACTTTGCGGGTTCCAACGATTGCATTTCGTGGGTGGCTGGCCTGCACCCGCTATGACGGGAGATAATCCGCAGTCCGTTACCTGGTGCAGTCATGTCCGGGCTTCAGTGGCCTGGAGGATGCGGTGACTTTCGCGGCATACCAGCGGCATCTCACCGAAGATTTTCGGTCCCGCAAGACCGGCCAGGCACTGCAGGCGGATTCAGCCAGCGACTATGTGTCGCGCCTGCGGCGCCTGCAAATGGCACTCCGCCTCCCCATTGAATCCGCTCAACATTTGGTGGTGCGGGCTTTGGCGGATGGGCTCGCTGGCGATCCCCGTGTGGCGGCAGCCGATTTGCCGGAAAGGTTCATTGGCGACGTGCGTCCGGCGCTGGAATCCTATGCTGCGTTCCTGGAACGGGAGAGCGGCCCTCCTGCGCAAACCGAGCCCTTGCCTGAAGAACCTGCAACGGAATCAGCGGCCCTGACGAAAACGCGCCTGGGGCAAGAGCGCTTTCGGGGGGATCTGTTCCGGATGTGGGAGGGACGGTGTGCCGTCACCGCGCTCCGACACCCCGAACTCCTGCGCGCCTCCCACATCAAGCCATGGGCCGAGAGCGACGATCGGGAGCGGCTCGATGCCTTCAACGGACTGTTATTGGCCGTGCATCTCGACGCCATGTTTGATCGCCGGATGATCAGTTTTGATCACGCGGGCGACATGCTGATCTCCCCCCGATTGTCCGGGGATGACCGGGCCGTGTTCGGACTGACGTCACAGCCGCGCCCGGTTCTGCTCAGCGCCCGCCATCTCACCTACATGGACCATCACCGCACCCGCTTCCTGTCCGGGGAACAGGATTTTCCGCCGTCCGGCTAACTGCCCGCTTGCTCGTTGCCATCCCGCCCGCCAGACTTCCGCCACTGCCCCCGTTCGGAGCGTGACCGATGCCGTTCGACGAATCATCCTCCCCCCGCCGCGGCCGCCGCCCGCCACGCAATGTCATGGGTGGCCCGCTGGAACTCTGCTCCACCACGCCGCTGACGGGCTTCTTCCGCAACGGCTGCTGCGAAACCGGGCCCGAGGATATCGGCAGCCACACCGTCTGCGCCGTCATGACCGCGGACTTCCTGGCCTTCAGCAAATCTATCGGCAACGATCTGTCCACGCCGCATCCCGAATTCGGCTTCGACGGGCTGAAACCCGGCGACCGCTGGTGCCTCTGCGCCCCGCGCTGGCAGGAGGCGCTGGAGCACAAAGCCGCACCGGGCGTGGTCATGCGCGCGACCGAGGAAGGCGCGCTGCGCTACTGCGCCCTGGTCGACCTGACCCGCCACGCGGTCGATCTGGCCTAAACCCGTCATGCTGACCCACGGATCAAGTCCGTGGGCAGGCTCCGGTCGGCACCCACGCCTTT
>CAIUPC010000646.1 GCA_903900905.1 uncultured Acetobacteraceae bacterium | reverse complement strand
GGCGGAAACCTTGGGCCCCGGGACACGCCCGGGGATGACGGTTTTTGCCGCCATTGCTTGCTAGGTTAGCGCGTCTGGGGACAAGCCCGGGGATGATGGGGTTTGCAACCATCTCTCCCCGTTTAAACCCTTTTGGGGTTTAAACCGCCCCGCGCAGCCGGGGGTCCAGCACGTCGCGGATGCCATCACCCAGCAGGTTGAACGCCAGCACGGTGATGGAAATCGCCAGGCCCGGGAACAGCACCAGCCACCACGGCGGAATCAGCCCCGCATTCAGCGCATCCGCCAGCATATTCCCCCAGGTCGGCGTGGGCGGCGGGATGCCGACCCCCAGAAAACCGAGGGAAGCCTCGATAATGATCGCCACCCCAAGATGGGTCGTGGCCAGGATCAAATAAGGCGCCATGCATTGCGGCAGGATGTGGCGCAGCATCATGCGCATATGCGATGCCCCTAGCCCCCGCGCTGCTTCGACATATTGCAACTCTTTCAGCGAAAGCACGACGGCGCGGATCACCCGGCCGCCGAAGGGTATTCGGGTGATGGCGATGGCGATGATCACCGTCCCGGTTCCCGCCCCCAGTGCCATGGCGATGGCCATGGCCAATATCAGATCTGGAAACGACTGCAGAAACTCCAGGATACGCTGGCTGATAATGTCGAAGCGCCCGCCAAAATAACCACTCGCCAGGCCCCACAGCGCGCCCACGGTCGTGCCCAATAACACCGCCGAAACGGCGACCGTCAGGGACGCCCGGCTGCCATGGATCACCCGGCTGAGGATATCGCGGCCGATCTGATCGGTGCCGAAGACGTGTTGCTCGTACGGGGGCTTGGACATGGCCCGGAAATCGGACTTGACCGGCGAATAAGGTGCGATCGCGGGAGCCGTGATCGCCATCACCAGGATCGCCAGCGCGATGCAGCCCCAGAACGCCGCCATGGGCGCCCGGCGGGCAAAATACAACAGACCGCCCAGAATACGGCCCGGCAGTGAAACAGTGGTCGCGGTCGTGGCGCTCATTGGTAGCGAATCCTCGGGTCCAGCCAGGCGATGATCAAATCGACGAAGATATTCAGCACCACGAACACCACCGCGTACAGAAACACGAGGTTCTGCATCACGAAGATGTCGCGCTCCCCCACCGCGGAGAACATCGCCGAACCCAGGCCCGGCGTGCCGAAGGCGCGCTCAACCGGGATCGAGCCCGCCAGCACGAAGCCCAGCAAAATGCCCGACAGCGTGATCACTGGCAGCAAGGCGTTGGGCAGCGCATGCAACACGATCACCAGCCGCGCGTTCAGGCCCTTGGCGCGGGCGGTGCGGACGTAGTCCTCTCGAATGACCTCCAAAAGGCTGGAGCGGGCCATGCGCGCGATATAGGCCGCCTGCCCTATGCCCAGCACCACGGCGGGGCCGATAACGATCTGCAGATTGTTCCAGGGATCGGTGAACAAGGAGGCGCCGGTCAGTGGCGCGCGGTAACCGAACCAGAACAGCGACGCCAGCACCACCAGCATCCCGACCCAGAACCCGGGCACGGCGAGGCCGATAATGCTTATGAAGCGGGCGAGATTGTCGCCCAGACTATTGGGCCGCAAGGCACTGATGATCGCGACCGGAATGCCAATGAGCCAGGAGAAGACCACCGCGAGAATACCGATCTCCGCGGTCAAAGGACCGCGCCGGCCGATCATTTCGGATACGCTTTCCGAACGGAAGAACGAATGGCCGAAGCTGCCATTGGCGATGTCTCCCATCCAGTGCCAGTACTGCACGATCAGCGGATCGCTCAGCCCCAGCTGCTTCATATAACCCGCACGATCGGCTTCGCTGAGCTTGGTATAGCCATCCGGCCCAAAGATCGCGATTAAGGGATCGCCAGGCAGAATGCGCATGACGACGAAGACGATAATCGACACGCCCAGAATCGTGAGCGCACCGAAGGCCAAACGGCGAACGATGTAGCTGTACATTGGCGCCCTAAACAGTCGTTCTCCCCCGCCGGACTGGCGGGGGAGGCGTTCAGGCGGTCGTCAGTTCGTCAGATTGTAGAACTTCGCGGCGTTGTCGCAGGTGATCTTGCGGATCTGGTCCTGCGTCAGGCCGGCGAATTGTTCGTCGATGTACTTGGTGGATTCAGGCCAGATCCCGTCGGTGTGCGGGTAGTCGGAGCCCCACATCAACGAGTCTTCCGTCATCAGGTTGTTGGTGTTCAGCAGCTTCGGCCCGATGACGTCGTACTGGAACGTCGCCTTGCACTGGCGCTGCCAGTACTCGGACGGCTTCAGCTTCATCAGGTCGCGGAAACGGTCTTCGAACTCGAAGTCCATCCGATCCAGCGCATAGGGGATCCAGCCGATTCCGCTTTCACCGAAGGACACGCGCAGGTTCGGGTAACGCTCAAACACGCCGGCGCCCATCATGGCGGCGAGGATGTGGATCAGCCCCATCTGGAAGGCCGACACGCCGGTGAACATCGCGGCGCGGCGCACCTGGACGTTCATCTGCTCCCGCGCTTGCGGCGCAGTGGTCGGGAAGGTGTGGAAATGCAGCGGCAGTTGCACGTCCGAGCAGGCTTTCCACATCGGTTCCCAGATCGGGTCCCACATCGGCTGCATGTCCCACGAGCAGGAGAGCTCGACGCCCTTCAGGCCCATTTTGGCGCAGCGATAGACTTCCTGCGCCGCCACTTCCGGGTCGCCATAGGGGATGCAGCCAAGGCCGATCATCCGGTCCGGATAGGGCTTCACGAAATCGACCAGCCAGTCGTTGTAGATTTCGAGCATATGGTTGGCGGCTTCGACGTCCTGCATCTTGGACGCACCGCCGAGGATGCCGAAGATCACTTCGGCGTCGACACCGTCACGCTCCATTTCCTTGACGCGCAGATGCGGGTCGGACGGGCGCTGGATCGCGGTGCGGGCTTCCGGACGGCCGATCTTGCCGTCTTCGAACATGCCGGTCTTGGCCATGATGTCAACGCGCTTGTTCTGGCCGGGGACCAGCTTCGCTCCGCCAGGGCCGACGCCGTTCAGCAGGCCGAAATTGGCGCCCGACTTGGTGGTCCAGAACGGGCCGTCCGGCCCATCGGCCACGAAGGGCATGCGATCGCGCAGCTCGCGCTTGGAATTGTCGGTAAACACCGTGGGCGGCATCCACGGCATGTCCAGGTGGCAGTCGGCGGAGATTCTGCGGTACTTCATGGCGTTCCTGTGCTCCTTGCTGACGAAGAATTTCTACAGAATCGCAGCCTAAGCCCAGATCGCGGCGGATATCAAATCCTGGTTCGCCGCCGCCCCTTGCCAACCCGGTTATCACAGCCGAAATAAGCACGATGATTGCCCGTTCGTCCCGCGTCGCACGCCGAAAACAACCTGCCTCCGTGCTGCGTGATGCGCTGACGGTGCCGGAGGTTGTGACCAGCAAGCCAGCGCCCGCCCCTCCGCAGGATGAGCCGGAAGACGAAGCGATCAGGCGGATGGTGGAAGCCGCTTATGCGTCATGACGGCCCAAAGCCGGCGCGTTCCTAGCAAGCGCCGTTGCTGTTGACTCATGCTCTCAACGTCATGGACCGGCTTGTCCCTACTGGATTCACAGATCGTTGAAACGAATTTCGTCTGTCGTGCTCTATATCGTCATGGCCCGGCTTGTCCGGGCCACCTATCGC
>CAIUPC010000645.1 GCA_903900905.1 uncultured Acetobacteraceae bacterium | reverse complement strand
GAGGGGGTTGGGGGGAGGGGTATCTCCCCGAAAACTGTGCCTTTTCACCCCTCCCCCCCCCCCTCCCTCAAGGGGAGGGGGAGACACCATGGGTTAACATCAACGGCGTCTGGTATCAGACCATGGCCTCGTGACCGGCGCAGGCGTTGTCCCAAATGCCGAACCGGCTTGACAGGACAAGGCCGGCGCCGCCAGCGTCCGGCCATGACAGACAACATGCCGCAGAAGGCCTCCGCCAGCTATCGCCTGGCGGTCGAGGACCCTGATTTCCTCTTGCGCGATGAGATGCGCGACGTCCGCTTCGCGCTGGAATATTCGAAAGCCGAGCTGGGGCTGCGGGACTGGGGTGTTCGCTCCACCATCATCGTGTTTGGCAGCGCGCGCACGCCCTCCCCCGAACAAGGCAGCCCGGACCAGAAGGGCGTGGCGCGGTATGAGGCGGCGCGTGCCTTCGCGCGCATCGCCTCCGAACGCGGCGGCGCCCGGGCGCCGCATCACCGCTGGCGGGACAATGTGATCGCCACTGGCGGCGGTGGTGGGATCATGGAAGCCGCCAACCGCGGCGCCGCGGAGGTGGATGCGCCCAGCATCGGCTTCAACATCAGCCTGCCGCATGAGCAGGAACCCAACGCCTATGCCACGCCGGAATTGACGTTCCGGTTCCATTATTTCGCCATGCGCAAAATGCACATGGCCATGCGCGCCAACGCCCTGGTCGTCTTCCCCGGCGGCTTCGGCACCCTGGATGAGCTGTTCGAGCTCCTGACCCTGGTGCAGACCGGCAAGATGCGGCAGGTGCCAATCGTGCTGTTTGAGGAAGCGTATTGGCGGCAGGTGATCTCGTTCGAGGCGTTGCTGGCAGAACGCATGGTCGATCAGGCGGAGCTCGACCTGTTCGGGTTCGCGGACACGCCCGAACAGGTCTGGGACTCCCTGGTGCGCCGGGGCCTCTTGCTTGGCGACGCCCCGAAGCGGTCCGCGTAATCGGTCAGCCCGGCAGTTCCAGCACGTTCTTCGACAGGATGTTGCGCTGGATTTCGTTCGAGCCGGCGTAGATCGTCGAGGGGCGCGACTGCAGGAACAGGCCGGTTGGGTTCAGCTCCCGATTGCCATCCATCGGGCCGAGATCGCCGCCGTATTCGCCGGCGATTTCCATCCCGAGCTCGGTGATGCGCTGGAACAGCTCGGTCTGGTGGATCTTCAGCATCGACACGTCGGGGCCGAGGGACTCGCCGCGGCGGACCTTGTCGACGAAGGTCTCATAGAGGTCCTTGTGATCCTCCAGATCCAGGCGCAGGCGGGTGTAGCGGTCCTGGAACTGCTCGTCCTCCCACACGCCCATGCGTTCGGCCACGCCTTTGAGGGCCTTCAGCGCGTAGGACGACTGGCGGGGGGAGCCGGAGCCAATCCGCTCAAAGCCCAGCAGGGCCTTGGCCATGGTCCAGCCTTTGTTGATATGGCCGACGAGGTTGTCCTTCGGCACGCGGACATTGTCGAAGAAGGTTTCGCAGAACTCATCCGCCATATCGATATTGGTGATCGGGCGGACGGTGATGCCGGGCGTGTCCATGGGGACGAGCAGGAAGCTGATCCCGTCCTGCTTTTTCGCCTGCTTGTCGGTGCGGACAAGGAGGAAAATCCAGTTGGCGTCCATCGCCAGGGAGGTCCAGATCTTCTGCCCGTTCACCACCCAATGATCGCCATCGAGCACGGCCTCGGTGCGCAAGGACGCCAGGTCGGAGCCGGCATTGGGCTCGGAATAGCCCTGGCACCAGATATGCTCCCCCGCCAGGATCTTGGGCAGGAAGTGTTGCTGCTGCTCCGGCCGGCCGAACTTGATCAGCAGGGGGCCGATCATGGTCATGCCCATGTCGTTGAGGCGGCAGCAGCCGTGGCGTTCCTTTTCTTCCAGGAAGATCAGCTGCTTGCTGGCGGAGAT
>CAIUPC010000644.1 GCA_903900905.1 uncultured Acetobacteraceae bacterium | reverse complement strand
CCCCGGGACAAGCCCGGGGATGACGGAGGCGGGGGCAATGACGGAGGCGGGAGCAATGACGGAGGCGGGGGTAACGACGGAGGCGGGACCAATGACGGAGGTGGGAGCAATGACGGAGGTGGGAGCAATGACGGAGGCCGGACCAATGACGGAGGCCGGACCAACGACGGGGGCGGGCGCAATGACGGGCGGCGCGACGACGCGGACGGCCCTAACCGGGTCAGCCGCGGGCGCGCAAAATAGAACTGCCTCCGCCGGTTGGGGTACCAACTCCGGCATCCACCCCACCGGTTCGCCCTCAAGCGCGGGGCAATGGAACAGCAGCCCCGGAAAGGCACCAGCGAAAACCTGCTCCACCGCCAGCGCCGCGGGCGCGAGCCGGTCGGCGTAATGCCCCAGCGGCAGGGTGATCGTGCCATCCCGGACCCAGGCGCGGAGTCGTGCGGCCTGGAGGTCCGTGATGTCGCCTTGGTCGAAGCGGGCCTGGATGCTCGCCTCGGCGTCCGGCCGATCGGTCCATAGGCCCGCTCCGCCTGTCGGCGCGGGGCCGGATCGCTGGTGCGGTTTGGACAAGCGGGCGTCCCTTCGCGGTTGCGTCTCGCGCTGATTATCGGATGTCGAACGGGATGGGTCATGGCGGACGCGGGCCTCCCATGACAAGGGGGCGCAAGCCGCTGTTTGACCGCTAGGGTCCCGCACCGCTAGAACCCGCCTCACACTGCGCCGCACGCGCCTGTCTCTGGTCTTTGGGGTCCCGTTCTTTGAGCACCGTTCTGCTGATTATTCACCTGTTTGTCACCCTGGCGCTGATCGGTGTCGTGCTGATCCAGCGCAGCGAGGGCGGCGGACTCGGTATCGGCAGCTCGCAGGGGATGGGCTCTTTCATGTCCGGTCGGGGCACGGCCAATCTCCTGACCCGTGCGACGGCCATTCTGGCCAGCATCTTCATGGTGCTGTCACTGACCCTGGCGCTGATGAATCGGGGCACCGGGGCGCAGAAGTCGCTGCTTGATACGCCGATCCCGGCCTCCACGGCACCGGCGGCGCCGGAAAAGCCGGCGGTTCCGACGAACTGAGCGGTTCTCCGCTTTTTTCTGGCTGTTTCGATAATTCTGACCGGGCGGGCTTCCCCCCGCCCGAGTCGTGCACGTATACGGGGCGCCCATGACGCGGTATGTCTTTATCACTGGCGGCGTGGTTTCCTCTTTGGGCAAAGGCATCGCTTCGGCGGCCCTTGGCGCATTGTTGCAGGCACGCGGATTTAACGTCCGGCTGCGCAAGCTTGACCCCTATCTGAACGTCGATCCCGGCACGATGGCGCCGACCCAGCATGGGGAGGTGTTCGTCACCGATGACGGGGCGGAGACGGACCTCGATCTCGGCCACTATGAACGCTTCACCGGGGTCGCCGCGACCAAACGCGACAATACCACCACCGGGCGCATCTATGCCGACGTGCTGGCCAAGGAACGCGCCGGCGGGTTTCTCGGGGCGACGATCCAGGTCATCCCGCACATCACCGACGCGATCAAAGAGGTCATCAAGCGCGATACCGAGGCTTATGATTTCGTCCTGGTCGAAATCGGCGGCACCGTCGGCGACATCGAAAGCCTGCCCTTCCTGGAGGCGATCCGCCAGCTCGGCAATGAGCTCGGGCCGGAAGAGGCGATGTTCGTGCACCTGACGCTGGTGCCGTATATTCCCTCGGCCAAGGAACTGAAGACCAAGCCGACGCAGCATTCGGTGAAGGAACTGCTCAATGTCGGCATCCAGCCGCAGATGCTGCTCTGCCGCTGCGACCGCGAAATCCCGGAAAGCGAACGCGCGAAAATCGCGCTGTTCTGCAACGTCCGCCCCAGCGCGGTGATTCCGGCGCTCGATGTATCGCCGATTTACGCGGTGCCCATCGCCTATCACGATCAGGGCATGGACCGGGAGGTGCTGCGGCACTTCCGGCTCCCGTATGACGGGGAACCCGATCTGTCGCGGTGGCGGAAGATCGTCGATTCCATGGCGAGCGCGGATGGTGAGGTCCATATCGCCATCGTTGGCAAATATACCAACCTGCTGGACAGCTATAAGTCGCTGTCCGAAGCCCTGATTCATGGCGGCATCGCCAACAAGGTCAACGTCAAACTCGAATTCGTCGATAGCGAGATCTTCGAGAAGCCGGACGCGGTGCTGCGGCTCGAAGGCGTGCACGGCATTCTGGTCCCCGGCGGCTTCGGCGAACGCGGCACCCAGGGCAAGATCGAGGCGGTGCGCTTCGCGCGCGAACGCAAGGTCCCGTTCCTGGGCATCTGCTTCGGCATGCAGATGGCGGTGATCGAGGCGGCCCGGAATCTGGCGGGAATCGCGGATGCCTCGTCCTCCGAATTCCCCGATTGCGGTACGGCGGTGGTCGGGCTGATCAAGGAATGGTCGCACGGCAATGTCGTTGAACGGCGCGAAGAAGGCGGCGATCTCGGCGGCACCATGCGGCTGGGCGCCTATACCGCGGTTCTCGCCGAGGGCAGCCTGGTGCGGGAGATGTACCACGGCGCCGCCACGATCCAGGAACGGCACCGGCATCGCTATGAGGTCAACGTCAATTTCCGTGAGCGTCTGGAGGCGGCGGGCCTGCTGTTCTCCGGCATGTCCCCGGATGGGGCGTTGCCGGAGATCGTGGAACTGCCGGGGCATCCCTGGTTCGTCGGCGTGCAGTATCACCCGGAATTGAAGTCCAAACCCTTCGAGCCGCACCCGTTATTCGCCGGCTTCATCGCCGCCGCGGTCCGGCAGGCGCGACTGGTCTGAGCGGGCCGGTGCGGCGTCAGGCCCTGGTCCAAGTACCGTCTTTCCGATGGCCTCGCGGCCGCATCATCCCCGGCGCGGGCCGAGGATGATGGGATCGGCGATAGCTCCCGAATTCACAGATCGCGGAAACGACAATTCGTGAGCCAGTCACAGGCAGTTCCATGCCGTCATGGCCCGGCTTGTCCCTACCGGATTCACAGATCGCGGAAACGAAAATTTGGCGGGCGGGGACACCGGAATTTTCTCCCCGTCAGGGCCCGGCTGGTCCGGGCCACCCCCACCGCACCGTGCCGCGATAGGTGGCCCGGACAAGCCGGGCCATGACGATATAGAGCATGACAGACGAAATTCGTTTCCGCGATCTGAGAATCCAGTAGGGACAAGCCGGGCCATGATGATATAGAAGACGATAGACGAAAATCGTTTGCGCGATCTGTGAATTCGGTAGCGGCGATAGAGCGTGATGTCGTTGATTGTGCTTGAGTCACCGGTTGCACCCGCCCCTTGTGTTCTGCCACAGTTGGTGCGCGTGGATGGAACTGGATGGCCCGAACGCGCGGGCGCGGTCAGGCGCCAGCACCATTTCGCATCCCAGGAAACGGACCGCACCGCCACGTGAACCGCTTTCGGACCTTGAGGCTGGATCAGTACTTCCTCGGTACCGTCACCATCGTGGTGGCGGTGGCGGGCCTGATCGCGTTGACATGGTTCGGGACCGACAGCGCCATCACGGCGCAGCGCGCGGAAACCCTCGCCCGGGTCACGACCTCCGTCTCCGCCCAGGCGGCGGCTTATGCGTTACAAATCAACCGGCAGATGCTGGCGCTGGATCAGACGCTGCTGGGCATGGTGCGGGCCTGGGAAGCCAATCCCGCGACGTTTGATCTGGAATCGCGCCGCGCTCAGAGCCTCGCGCTGGACGGGATCAGCCGGGATATGCTGCTGCTCGATCAGCGCGGCATCATCCGCCAGTCGTCGGTGCCGGAAACGGTCGGGCAGGACGCCAGCGACCGTGATTTCTTTCGCTATGCCCGCGGTCACGCGGCCGACCAGCAGGAGACGGCGGGCCCGTTCATCGGTGCGACGCTGATCGATCCGGTGATGCGGCAATGGCATCTCAATGTCGGGCGTACCCTGCACGCCGCCGACGGTTCCTTTGCGGGCGCGGTGGCGGCGGACTACCGGATATCGGCGATCCTCGACATTTTTTATGAGGCTTCCATTGGCGCCAATGGCGCGGTCATGCTTGTCGGCAATACCGACTCCCGGCTGCGCGCGATGTTCGGCGCGACGCCGGTTGAGCCAAATACCAGCATGGCTGGCAGCGCGATGCTGGCGGCGGTGGAAGCCGATCCGATGGGGTTGTGGACGGGGCCGTCGGCGGCGGATGCGGTGCGCCGCCTGCATGCCTTCCGGCGTTTGCCTGGCCGGGATCTGACGGTGATCGTGGCGCTGGATGAGCAAGAGGCCCTGAGCCCGGCCATCCAGTGGGAGCATGACGCGACGCTGTTCGCGATCAGTATCACGGCCTTGCTGGTGGTCAGCGGGACGGCGTTGCTGATTGTGATGCGGCAGGCCAGGACCCGCGCCAAAATTCTCGCTGATGAGCGGGCGCTGCTTGCCAACGCCAACGCCAAGTTGGAATCGGCGCGGGCGCTCGCCTTCGCGAAGACGGATCAGCAGGAAGCGGCTTTCGACGGCATGACCGACGGGATCGCGATGATTGATCCGCACTATCAACTGATCGCCTGGAATGACCGGTTCCCGTCTTTGGCCGGAATCCCCTCGGAAATGCTGCGGGTCGGGCTGCCGATGGAAGATGTCCTGCGGGCGCAGGTCTCGACCGGCCAGTTTGGCGCGGTCGATGCCGACGCCGAAGTCGCGCGCCGGATGGAGCGATTGGGTGCCGCGCGCTTCAGCACCGTGCGCCGGGTGCGCCCGGACGGCCGGGTGTTGGAACTCCGGCGCAACCGCCTGCCGGATGGTGGGATTGTGACCCTGTACGCCGATGTCACGGAAAACCCGCGATCCGAGGACGCGCTGCGGGAGGCCCGCGCCATGGCGGAGGCTGCCAATGAGGCGAACTCCCGCTTCGTGGCCATCGTCAGCCATGAAATCCGCACACCGCTGAATGCTTTATTGAACACGCTGCGTTTGCTGGATGACGGCGCCCTGGCACCGAGCCAGCGGTCGCTGGTGACGATGGCCAGCCAGTCCGGCGATGCGCTGGGAGGGCTGATCAACGACATCCTGGAGATGTCGCGGTTCGAGGCCGGGCAATTGACCCTGCGCGACACGCTGTTCGAACTCCGGCCGCTGCTGGAAGGGGCGCTGGACATGTTCCGCGGCCAGGCCATGGGCCGCGGCCTCGACCTGCGGCTGGCGATCACCGACGATGTGCCCCAGCGCCTGTTCGCGGATGCCGGGCGGCTGCGGCAGGTGTTGCTGAATTTGCTGTCGAACGCGGTGAAGTTCGCGCGCCCGGGGGATGTCTGGGTGCTGGTGCAGCGGGAGCGTCAGGCGCCTGGTGGCGGCATGCCGGGCCTGCGCATCATGGTCCGCGATCAGGGGCCGGTGATCGCGCCCGACGCCCGTGCCCGCCTGTTCCGGCCGTTCGCGCGCCTCGACCAGGAGGCCGCGGGCGGGACCGGACTTGGCCTGGCGATCTGCCACCATATCATCACCCTGATGGGCGGCGATATCGGGTGCGATGCCTGGCCCGGGGAAGGCGCGGCCAACCCCTGGCAAGGCGGCAATTCGTTCTGGCTGACCCTGCCGCCTTCGGTGCTGGCTTCGCCGGGTTTCGCGGTCTCTGGCGATCCCTCGGGGTTCGGCGGGCTGCCCCGGCGTCCCTTGCCCCGGACCCGCGTGCTGCTGGTTGAGGATGTCGCGGCTAATCGGATTGTCACGGCGACGCTGCTGCGGCGCGGCGGCCATCTGGTCGATTTCGCGGCCAGCGGCGAGGCGGCGATCCGTGCGGTCGAGCGGATCCCGTACGATATCGTGTTCATGGACATCGTCATGCCCGGCATGAACGGGCTGGAGGCAACGCAGCGTCTGCGCGCCTCGATCGGGCCTGGCCGGACAATCCCGATCGTGGCGCTGACCGGCAGTACCGGTTCGGCAGACGACGCGACATTCCGCACCGCCGGCATGAACGCGGTGCTCGGCAAGCCCGTATCCCTGCCGGAGCTGCTGTCCGCCATGGCCCGGCTGGTCTGGCCGGGGCACCCCGCGGGTGAACCGCCTGCCCGCCCGCCCGAGGCGGCGCCACAACCGGATGAGCCTGTCCAGGAGGAAGCAATGCCCATATTGGCGATGGACCGCATAGAGGAACTGCGTGCCAATATCCCGGAAGACGCTTTGGGGCGACTGATCGAATCCTGCCTGATCGACATGGAGGAGATGCTTCCCCCCTTCCGCCGGGCATTGGATGCCGGCCTGTCGCGGGAGATTTCGACGCAGGCGCATACGCTGGCCGGTGTCGCCGGAAGCTATGGGCTGGGGGCGTTGGAAATTCGGCTACGCGGCATCATGGCGGCGGTCTCCTCGGGTGAGACCGACTCGTTGACCGGGGTGTTCGCCGCGGTTGAGGCCGATTTCAACGCCGGCGCGGTGGCGTTGCGGGCGCTGTTCCAGGACAGCGCGGTTTGAAGTCTGGCGGCGTTTAACTCCGCCGCGCCGCGCCAACCACCGGCATCGCCTGTATCAATCGCCCGCCCATCCGCAGCGGCT
>CAIUPC010000643.1 GCA_903900905.1 uncultured Acetobacteraceae bacterium | reverse complement strand
GACATAGGTGTTCAGGCTCGGGCGGGTCAGGAACAGGCTGCCCTTGGCGGCCAGCAACCCGAGATCGACCGGCGGCACCGGACCCGAGGCGCTGCCGTAAGACGCCATCAAACCCAGCGGCGCGAGGCAGTCGAGGCTGGTGATGAACGTATCCTTGCCGATGCTGTCATAGACGACCGGCACCATCGCACCGCCGGTGATGCGCTTCACGTCGGCGACCAGCGTGTCGTAGCCGACAACCGTGTGATGCGCGCCATGGGCACGGGCGAGTTCCGCCTTCTCTTCCGAGGACACAACGCCAATGACGGTGGCGCCGAGATGCTTCGCCCACTGGCACATGATCAGGCCCACGCCGCCGGCGGCGGCATGCACCACGATCGGGTCGCCGGCCTTCACGGCGTAGGTGCGGCGGAGCAGGTACTGCGCCGTCATGCCCTGCAGCATCATCGCCGCGCCCGTCTGGAAGTCGATCGCATCCGGCAGCTTCACCAGCCTATCGGCTGGCAGCGTGCGCTCGGTGGAGTAGCCACCCAGCGGGCCGGCATAGGCGACGCGGTCACCGGCGGCGACATTGGTCACGCCGGTACCGACGGCGAGCACGGTGCCCGCGCCTTCCTGGCCGATAATCAGCGGCATGTTCGGGGCCTTGTAGAGGCCGGTGCGGAAATAGACGTCGATATAGTTCAGGCCAACGGCTTCATGCTTGATGAGCGCCTCGCCCGGGCCGGGATCGGGGGTGGGGATGTCTTCCCACTTCATCACTTCCGGGCCGCCATTGGTGTGGATGCGGATCGCCTTGGACATGGTGTTCTCCGTTGGTCGCTGCCGCCACGCGGGCGGCGGAAGAGGGTGTCGGTCAGAGCAAGGTGTCGCTGGCACCTTCGAGTGCCAGCAGCCAGCGTTTGGTATCCAGCCCGTCGCCGCCGGAATAGCCGCCCAGATGCGTTCCGGCTACCACCCTGTGACAAGGAATCAGCAAAGGGATCGGATTGGACCCATTGGCCTGCCCCACGGATCGCGCGCTGCCGCCGGCGATGGCCGCGATCTCCCCATAGGTGCGGACCGCGCCATAGGGGATTTCGGTCAGCGCTTTCCAGACTTTTTGACGATATGGGGTCCCGGCCGGGGCCATCGGGAGATCGAACACCGTACGCTGGCCGTCGAAATAGGCCTGCAACTGGGCCTCCGCCTCCCGCAGCAAGGGCGTATCGCCCTGATCGGGCACCCAGCCCCAGTCGAGGGACACGATCGCGCCATCCTCCTCGAACACAGTGAGGTCGCCGACGGGGGAATGCAGGGAGAGATGCGGCACGGGCCCGGATGTCCTGTTATCGCCGCATGCCAGCCCCGGGCGATTTTTCTGTCAAGGCCCAAGAAATCCGCAGGCTGTTAACTCTTCCTTAATACCTCTGTGTTCATAGTCCATCCAGCACGCAGGAGGTGGACCATGACACGCGCTCTTCCATCCAACACCAGAACCCCGCCATGCCCGACCTGATCGGCATGGGCGAAATCGCGCTGGTGGCGGGCGCTGCCGCCGCCACCGGTGCTGGCCTGATCTGGGCCGCCGCGCGCATGCGGCTGGCCCGGCAAGCCCACGAATTGCGCATCCGGGACTGGAGCCTGTCAAACCTCCGCTCCGAACTGGAAGAGCGGGAGGAACTGCTGGACGCGTTCCTGACCCATAGTTTCGACGTGGCGATCCATCTGGATGCGGACGGGGCGGCGATCGCGGTCTCCCCCTCCTGCCAGCCGCTGCTGGGCTATAGTCCGGCCGACATGGTTGGGCATGCCTGCTTCGATGTCATCCATCCCGACGATGTGGCGCTGGCACAGGATTGGGTTGCGTCCGGCGGCGCGCGGGAGGGCCGGGTGCGGGTGCGCCGGCGTGACGGCCACCTCCTCACCATGGATGCCCGCTGCCGCCCCTTGCCCGATCGGCGGGGCGCGCTGTTCGTCCTGAGCGACGTGACAAAGCGGGTGGAGATGGAGGCGCAACTGGCGGGCACGCAGGCGCGCGTCATGGTCATGGGGGAGCGGGACGGGCTGACCGGACTCGCGAACCGCGGCTGCTTCATGACGACGCTGGACGCGGTCCTGCGCGAACCCGGTTCGGTGGCGGTGCTGCTGCTCGACCTCGATCGGTTCGGCACCATTAATGAGGCGCAGGGCCATGCGTTTGGTGATCTGGTGCTGCGCACCGCCGCCGAACGGCTGACCCGGGAATTGCCGGAAGCGGCCATGATCGCGCGCCTCGGCGATGACGAATTCGCGGTGCTGCTGCGCCTGACGGACGGGGAGATGACGGTGGCCGCCCATGCCCGCGACAGTCTGCGCGCGGTCGAAGCGGCTGCGCCCGGCCTGTCCGCGACCATGGGACTCGCGGTCAGTCCGCGTGATGGGGCCGATGCCGCGGCTTTGCTGCGGCGGGCGGAGATCGCCTTGCACCAGGCCAAGCTGGCGGGCGGCGGTGCCTACCGGTTTTACGAGGCGCGCATGGAAGCGGGGCGCGCGCCCGATGAACCATCGCATCATGCCCCGGCCCTGATGCTGGCCACCGGATGAGGGTGCAATTTTTAGAGCATGATCGCAGCCCAGGGCAATCGGGTGAAGCCGCGGTTCAATCGCATAGGGCGATCTTGCGTTTGGCTCGACAGGCCGGGCGGTAAAAAAAACCGTCATCCCCGGGCTTGTCCCGGGGACCAATCGCGGCACTGTTGGAAACCTTGGTCCCCGGGACAAGCCCGGGGATGACGGGGAAGAGAAGCCGTCGCCGCTTATGTTAGCGCCTATGGGGACAAGCCCGGGGATGACGGTT
>CAIUPC010000642.1 GCA_903900905.1 uncultured Acetobacteraceae bacterium | reverse complement strand
TTCTGCCGCCGCGGGGCGTACAGGGCGAAGCGCGGATCGGCGAGCCAATCCTCCCGCCCCGCCGCGCGGGCGAGGCCTTGGAAGGAGCGCTCACTGGCGATCGCCGGCATGATGTAGCCATCCTTGGTGCGCACTGGCCCGAACATCGGCCGACCCGGCGGCGGCACCGGGAATTGCGCCGCCTGCGTCTCCCCGGCCAGCATGCCCACCATGGTTTCAAGCATAGACACATCGATCAGCTGCCCGCGCCCGGTTTCCTTGCGCTGCAGCAACGCCGTCATGACGGCGCCAAAGGCATAGGTGCCGGTGAAATAATCAGCGACATAAATGCCGCAATTATCAGGCCGATCGCGGCCGGGCTGGTAGGCGAGGTGCGCGAGGTCAAAGCCGGACGCCGCATGCACCGCCGGCGCATAGGCCGCGAGACCGGACGACGGCCCGGTCTGCCCATAACCGGAAATGGCGCAATAGATCAGCTCCGGCCGCTTATCCTTCAGCGTCGCGTAATCCAGGCCGAAGCGCTGCATCACCCCCGGCCGGTAATTCTCCACCAGCACGTCGGTGGTGGACAGCAGCCGCATCACGATCTCCCGCGCTTCCGGCCGTTTCAGATCCAGAACCACGCTGTGCTTGCCGGCATTGAGCTGCCCGAACGCCGTGCTCGCGCCATCGCGCAGTGGCGGGCGGGAGCGCATCATATCCCCATCCTCCGCCTCCACCTTTATCACCTCCGCCCCCAGATCGGCCATCAGCCGGGTGCAATGCGGGCCGGCGATGGTGGTGGTGAAATCGAGAACGCGCAGATCATGAAGCGGGCGGTGCATGGCAGTTTCCTGTTGTTGGAAATGAGGTTGCCAGCCCCCCATGCCCCGCGCAATGTTCGCCGCATGAATTCCGGGGGAGAGCCAGCATGCCCATCAGTATCGCGACCAAACGCCAGCGGGCCTGCGCCGCGCTGATGCGGCAGGTCCACGCCATCGAAGCGGCCGAGGGCCCGACGCCATCGGTGCTGCACGCCATCAAGCAAAAGCTGGTGGCCCTGGCGAACAAGACCGAATTGTTCCCGCTGGCGGATTTCGAAATGCCGGTCTCCCAAGGCCGCAACCACCCGCTTCTGGTGGAAGAAAACGACGGCTACGGCCTCTACCTGACCATCAACCTGCCGGGCAAAGAGGCGGCGCCGCACGATCACGGCATCTGGTGCGTCAACGCCGCCGTCTCCGGCATTGAGAAGCATGAATTCTTCCGCCGGACGGATGACGGCAAAACCCCGGGCCACGCCCAGATCGTCAAAACCGGGGAGGTCGTGGTCCGGCCCGGGCAAGGCATGGCGATGGCCGATCACGATATTCATTCGACGATCGTGGAGGGGGAGGAGCCGGCGATTGGCCTGGCGCTCTACGGCTATGCGCTGGCGCGGTTCCCGGCGGTGGTGTGGTTCCATCAGGAATTCGCATCGACCCGCGCCTCCCCGTCCCGCCGTCTGGCCGCGTGAGGGGCGATCCGATGCACACCATCACCATCGGCAATACCGGCCAGCAGATTGAATGCGGCCCGGATCGCACCATCCTTTCGGCCGCGATCGCGGCGGGGATCGACTTTCCCTACGCCTGCGCGTCCGGCAATTGCGGGCAATGCGTGTCGCGACTGAGCGAGGGCACGGTGGAGATGCTACCGCGCGGCGACGCGTCCTTGAGCCCGGCGCAGATCGCGGCGGGCCAGACACTGGCGTGCCGGGCGCGGCCGCGCTCTGACGTGTCGATCGCATGGCTCGGGCGGGGCGGGCGCTGATCGGCAAGACCCACCGCCTCGCCGGGCTGGACGCGCTGCGAGGCGCGGCCGCCACGGCGGTGATGATCTACCACTACACCACCTGGAACAGCACGGAGGGCCCGGGGCATACTCCGCCCGGCCCCTCCGTGGTGTTTCCCTACGGCAATCTCGGCGTCGAGCTGTTCTTCATCATCAGCGGCTTCGTCATCTTCATGACGCTGGAGCGGACGCAGACCCTGCGCGCCTTCGCGGTGTCGCGGATCGCGCGGCTGTATCCGGCGTTCCTGGCATCGATGGCCGCGACGCTGGCGGTGACGGTGTTGCTGGGGAGCGAGCCGCTCCATTGGGACCGCATCCTCGCCAGCCTGACCATGGCGCCGCATTTGTTCGGCGTGCATGCGGTCGATGACGTCTACTGGTCGTTGCTGTACGAGGTTGATTTCTACATCCTGGCGGCGATCTGCGTGCTGGTGATGGGGTGGCGCGATCCCGACCTCCCCTGCGCGATCTGGCTGATCCTCTCATTGGCGCTGCGGCTCAGCGGCATCGGCCAGCCCGGAACCATCATCGAGGCCCTGACGTCGTGCAGCTTCGCGCATTTGTTTGTTATCGGCATCATGCTCTACCGGCTGCACAGCGGTCATACCGGCTGGCGGACTCTCGCGCTGCTCGCGGTCGCGGTGGAGGTCAGCCTGCTCGGCCCGGCCTGGAGCCTGAACGGTCTGTCGGGCCTGCCCTATATGCTGGTCACCGCCGGCTTCACGGCCCTGGTATGGTTCGGTGCGACCCAGGCCGGGCGGGTCCTGGCCCGGGGGCCGATGCGACTGCTCGGCTGGGCCTCCTACCCGCTGTACCTGGTGCATCGCGCCGCCGGGTATCTGGTGCTGGAACATCTGGAGGCGGCCGGAGTCAGCCCCGATGCGGCGATCCTCGTCACATTTGGTCTCGCGATCGGGACCGCCTGCGCGATTTCCGCGACAGTGGAATACCGCGGGCAACGCTGGATCAAGGTGCGGCTTGGCACTGCCGGGAGGTATCCTCGGGCGGATTGAGACGCCACCCCGGGTCGATCGTCTCATACCAGCCTGTGTTAACATTGACTCACCGGCAGCGCCCCAACGCCGTCATGCCGACGGAGGTCGGCATCCACGACTTTGCAGCGTTAGACAGGAGAAAGGCGTGGGT
>CAIUPC010000641.1 GCA_903900905.1 uncultured Acetobacteraceae bacterium | reverse complement strand
GCCCGGCTTCCAGCTCCGTGTCGGCTCCTCCCAGCCCGGCCGCCGCGATCGGCTGCACAACTCGGCGTACCAACCGGACGAGCGCAGCATCGGCTTCGGCGTGCAGGCGCTGGCGCGGGCGGCGATGGAGATTTTGGGGTAGGGTGGGAGAATGCCACATCGCCTGTGGCGCCATTCGCGGTCGGCTGTTTGTCTGTGTTGACGTCGACCGCGGCGCCGAGCGGCGGGTAATATCCCTGCGCAAAGCCAACAAACGAGAGGTGATACGCTATGGACAAGCACCTGAGTGAAGCGGCGCGCCAGGCCCTGGCTTCCACCGATTGGAATCGTCTGGACGCCATGACGGACGAGGACATTGCCCGCCAGATCGCCGCCAACCCGGACGCCGCTCCCGACATGGCGCCGGAGATCGACGTTCGCGCGATCAGGCGCGCGAACGGCATGACCCAGGCGCAATTTGCCGCCGCCTATGAGTTCAGCGTCCGCACCGTGCAGGAGTGGGAACGCGGCGCCAAACGCCCCAGCGGCCCGGCGCGGACACTGTTGCGCGCGATCAAGGGCGAGCCAGAAGGTCTGCGCCGGGCGCTCGCGGCAGCATAGCGGCGGGATATCGCCCGGCACTGGGCTGCCACCCACACACCGCCGCTTGCGGGCGCCAGCCCAGGCTGATACCTCCCACTCATGCCGCAGCGCAGCAAAATCTCATGACCACCGGCGGATTGGGTCGCCTGACCCGCCTACGCCGCCTCGCCGCCGCCTGGATCAACGACCGCCGCCAGTTCCGCGCCGGGCGCCTCGATCGCACCTGCCCTATCTGCGGCTACCACGGCGTCTTCATCAGCGTCGGCCATCCCGGCCGCTGGGACGCCCGCTGCCTCAGCTGCGGCTCGCGGGAGCGGCATCGCCTCCAGCATCTCTGGGTCATCGAGGGTGGCGGCGACAAGCTCGCCGGCAAGCGCATCCTGCATTTCGCGCCCGAGAAGGTGATCATGCGCCGCATGGCGGGCAATCCGCTGTATGAGACCGCTGATCTGATGCAGGCCGGGGTGACGCATCCCGGCGTGGACATCACCCAGGTGCCGCTGCCCGACGCCAGCTACGACGTGGTGATGGCGAACCACGTCCTCGAACACATCCCGGACGACCGCCAGGCGATGCGGGAGCTGTTTCGTCTGCTGAAACCCGGCGGGGTCGGCCTGTTCTCCGTCCCCATCAACGCCACCCGCCAGGCCACCTACGAAAACCCCGCGATCACCAGCAAGGCCGAGCGCTGGGCGCATTTCTCCGCCCACGACCACCTCCGCTACTACGGCCTGGATTTCGCGGATCGCCTGACTGAGGCGGGGTTCGTGGTTGAGACGTTCCGCATGACGCCGGAGGACGAGGTCCGCTTCGGCCTGCTGCGCGACGAGTGGGTCTATATCGCCCGCAAGCCGGCCTGATGTCGGCAACCCTGCCGCCGTCGGACGGTGTGCCTCTGCCGCAGCGGTACTGGGCGATTCTGACCATCGCGTTGGGCCTGATCCTCGCGGTGCTCAACGGCGCCATCGCCAATGTGGCGCTGCCCACCATCGCCCGCGACGTGCATACCACCGCCGCCGGGTCGATCTGGGTGGTGAACGCGTTCCAGCTGGCGGTGACGGTGTCGCTGCTGCCCTTGGCCTCCCTGGGGGAGATCCACGGCTACCGCAAGGTCTACCAAGGCGGGCTGGTGCTGTTCACCATCGCGTCTTTGTTCTGCGCCCTGAGTTCATCCCTGCCCTCCCTGATCGCCGCCCGCATCCTGCAAGGCGTCGGCGCCGCCGGCATCATGAGCGTGAACGGCGCCCTGGTGCGCTTCATCTATCCCCGCGCCTGGCTGGGCCGCGGCGTCGGCCTGAACGCGACGGTGGGGTCGGTGGCCTCGGCGGTCGGCCCGTCCGTTGCCTCTGCCATTCTGTCGGTGGCGCATTGGCCCTGGCTGTTCGCGGTCAATGTGCCGCTGGGCATCCTGGCCTGCGTCATTTCGCTGAACCACCTGCCGGAGACCCCCCGCTCCCGCGCCCGCTTCGATGTCAGCAGCGCGCTGCTGCAAGCCGCCGCCTTCGGATTGCTGCTGATCGGCATTTCCGAGATGGGGCATGGCGACGCGCCGATCCTGGTGGCGTTGGAGATCATGAGTGGGCTGGGGATCGGCGCCTGGCTGGTGGCGCACCAACTCAGCCGCACCGCGCCGCTACTGCCGGTGGATCTGATGCGCCTGCCGATGTTCGCGCTGGCGGTGGCGACCTCGGTGTGCTCGTTCATTTCGCAGGGCATGGCGGTGGTGGCGCTGCCGTTCCTGTTCCAGCACACGCTGGGTCTGGATCAGGTGACGACCGGGCTGCTGATGACGCCCTGGCCGTTGAGCGTGGCGGTCATCGCGGTGCTGGCCGGCCGGCTGGCGGACAAATACCCGGCCGGGCTGCTGGGTGGCTGCGGCATGACGCTGATGGCGCTGGGCACCGGCCTGATGGGCTTCCTGCCCGATCACCCCACCATGTTCGACATCGCCTGGCGCATGACCCTCTCCGGGATCGGCTTTGGCTTCTTCAACACCCCCAATAACCGCGCGATCATCGGCTCCGCCCCGCCATCCCGGGCCGGCGGGGCGAGCGGGATGCAGGCCACGGCCCGCCTGTTCGGCCAGACCACGGGCGCGGCGCTGGTGGCGCTGATCTTCGCGATGGCGCCGGAGACGGGGCCGGTCCTGGCGCTGACGGTGGCCGCGGGCGCGGCGGCGGTGGCGGGCGTGGTGAGCTTCAGCCGGCTGGCGGCGGGGTAGGGGGCGTATTACCGCCCATGACCAGGCGGATTGATCCGCCCTGGATCGTTTGCGATCGCGTTGAAAACCGAGAACCCGACCGCTGCGCCAAGTTTTTCAAACATCTTGACGGATCATAGGGGTTTGAGGAAATTCGTCGGGACGCCGAGGATGCGGGCCTGGACGCCAATGGCCTTTTATGCGGCGGCAGTTTATCCATCCAGGGATGTTGACGGGACTCTGTTAAACAGCGTCCAACGTGGATCACTTCAAAGGAGGAAACCATGCGGACATTCATCGCGATTTGCCTGATCGCCGGTTCGCTTGCCCCGTCCCGGGCCTGGGCCGCCGACCCGCGCTTTTGCCGGGAATACGCAGACTCGGCCGTCGATCAAGCCCACCGGGCGATCAATAGCCGCCGCTGTGAGCGCGAAGCCCACGGCCCGCGCTGGTCGACGCACCATCACTTCCACTTCGACTGGTGCCTTGGTGCCCGTTACGAGGATGCGCGCCGGGAGCGAGAAATTCGCCACGAGTTTCTGGAGCGCTGCTGGGACCGCCGCTAGAGTGGTATGACCGGATGTGGAATGACCGGAAACCGTGAATCACGCGACTGAACAAAGAGCTGAATCATCATTGAACAGCTGTTTTGATTCAACCTGAAGCGATCATGGTCTGGTCCGGTCATTGCCGATATTTTCTAAGCTGCCGCATTGATTTTTCACTCGGATGGTCCAGTAATACCAGGATCCCAAACCATTGACGTATAGACGCTGACAATCCCGTCATGCCGACGGAGGTCGGCATCTACGCCTTTCTCCTGTCGAACACTGCAAAGTCGTGGATGCCGACCTCCGTCGGCATGACGAGTTGGGGTCGTCATCGATGGGTCAATCTTAAAGGCCGCTGGTATAAGCACCGCGGTGCTCGCTGGCCCGCCCGTGGCCGTCGATCGAGGCACCAGAAATGACCTGTGATGTCAGGACGTGGGGTTTCCGGGCCGTCACTCGGGCTATACCATTGTCCTATATCGAAAATGGACCGCGATCCCCTGGATACGCTTGCAGTTGAGCACTAAAATGAGCGATCAAACGGCGGCCGATTAATACCAACCCGTAAAATGAATGAGGTACCGGCCATCGTTACCCCTCATGCCGACCCACGTACTTGATCCGTGGGTCGGAATGACGGCGTTGGGGCGCTTCAATGGCCGGTGCCGCCGAAGGCGCCGCCTGCCCGGACAGGGCCAGGGTGACATAGTGCCCCGCCCGCCTCTACTCTCACACGTATGAAGTTCATCCACGCCGCCGACATTCATCTCGACAGCCCCCTGGCGGGACTGAACGCCCACGCCGACGTTCCGGCCGAGGTCATCCGTCACTGCACCCGCCGCGCTTTCTCGGCCCTGATCGATGCCGCGCTGGCAGAGGATGTGGCCTTCGTCATCATCGCCGGCGACCTGTATGACGGCGATTGGAAGGATTTCTCCACCGGCCTGTTCTTCGCGGCCGAAATGCGCCGCCTCGCCCGGCCCTGTTACCTGCTGCGCGGCAATCACGACGCGAAATCGATCATCACCCGCGGTCTGAACCTGCCGGACAACGTGCACGAGTTCTCCTCCCGCAAATGCGACATGTTCCGCCTGGACGCACATGGCGTCGTTTTGCACGGCCATTCGTTTCCCCATCGCGCCGTGCCGGAAGACCTGTCCAAGGATTACCCCGACCCGGAACCGGGGATGCTGAATATCGGCGTCCTCCATACCTCCGGCGATAATCCGGGGGAGCATGAAGTCTACGCGCCCTGCCGGGTCGAGGACCTCGTGCTCAAGGGCTACGACTACTGGGCCCTCGGCCATATCCACGCCCGCCGGGTGCTGGCGGAGCGGCCCTGGATCGTCTTCCCCGGCAACCTGCAGGGTCGCCATGCCAAGGAAACCGGCACCAAGGGCTTCACCCTCGTCACCGTCGAAGACCGCCAGATCACCGCCGTCGAGCACCGCCCCGTCGATGTGCTGCGCTGGGCGGCGCTGGAGGTGGACGTCACCGGCCTCGACGTCACGTCGCTGCCCGGCGCCATTGCGGCCCGGGTTCATGCCGCCATGGCCGAGGCCGAGAGCCGCCCGGTGCTGGCCCGCCTGACCCTGACCGGAACGACGGCGCTTCACGCAACCTTGTCGGAAGACACCGAACACCTCGCGGCCGAATGCCGCAACGCCGGCAACGAAGCCGGCGGTGACCTCTGGGTCGAATCCGTGCGGGTGCGCACCCGCCCGCTGCCGGTGGTGGATGAGGACGTGCTGACCCCGCTCCGCGACGCGTTCCTCGCCGGCCTGGACGATCCGGCTCTGGTGGAGGCGCTGCTGACCGAACTCGCCGGGTTGCGCCAGAAGGTGCCGGCGCCGGCCCGTGGCGATCTGGACCTGCCTGATGATGCCGAGGCTTTGCGTGCCCTCGCCGCTGACGCCTGGCAGATCGCCGCCGCCGCGCTGGCCGCGAGCGGGTCGCGATGAAGCTTCGCCAGCTACAGCTGCTGCGCTACGGCCATCTGTCGGACGTCGTCCTCGATTTTCCGGACACGACCGCGCTGCACATCGTGCATGGCGCCAATGAGGCCGGGAAATCCACCGCGCTGGCGGCGATCGCCGATGGGTTGTTTGGGTTCAGTCATAAGACTGATTTCGACTTCCTGCACGGTGCGCCGCAGTTGCGGATTGGGATGGCGCTGGCGGCCCAGGACGGCACCACCGGCAGCTTTATCCGCCGCAAGGGCCGCCGCGACACGCTCAGCGACGCCGAACAGCAGGTGCTACCAGAAGAAGCGATCCGCCGCTTTCTCGGTGGCGCCAGCCGGGAACTGTTCGAGGGCAGCTTCGGCCTGAACGGCACCCGCCTGCGCGACGGCGGCAAGGACTTGCTGAACAGCCGCGGGGAGGCCGGGGAAAGCCTGCTCGCCGGCACCGGCCTGCTCAATCTGCGCGCCGCGCTCGACCGCCTGGACGAGGAGGCCAAATCCCTGTTCGGCGACGGCCGCGGCAAGCGGCGCCTGTCCGAAGCCACCGACGCCTGGCGCGCGGCGCGACACGAGATCGACCAACGCGCCGTGCCGCCGCGCCTCTGGCAGGATGCCACCACCGCCCATGCCAAGGCGCTCGAGGACCTGGCCAAAATCCAGGCCGAGACCCGGACATTGGCGACAGAAGCCGACCGCTTGCAGCGCGGACGCCGGGTGGTAACGCTGCTCCACAAACTCGATGCGGCCCGCGGGCTGCTGGCGTCACAGGAGGGCGTGCCCTCTCTGCCCCCCGACGCCGCAAGCCGGTTCGAGCGCGCCACGTCGGTCCGGCGCGACGCCACCCGTGACGCGGCGCGGGAGACGGAGGCCATCGCGCGCGCCACCGCGTCCCTGAACGCGATGCAGCGCGATCCCGCGGTTCTGGCGGTGCGCGATGCCATCGATGCCCTGACCAGCCGTCATCAGGTCGTAACCAACGCCGAAAACGATTTGCCGGTCGTGTGCCAGGCCGTCGCGGCGCATCGGGCGAGCGTCGCGGCAGCGCTGGCTGACCTCGGCAGCCCAATGACGGCGGAGGCGGCGCGCGAGTCGATTCCGGCCGCTTCCGCGCGCCAGGCGGTGCAGCGTCTGATTACCGATCGGGCGACTTTGGCCGATCGGGCGGCGTTGGCTGAAAAGGGATGCGTGGGGGCGCAAAGCCAGCATGATCAGGCCGCGGCGGCTTTGGCCGCGCGCACGGAGCCCGCCTCCCCCAGCCTGCTGCGCCGGACGATCGACGACGTGCGGGGGGAGGGGCAGCTCGACACCGAACTGGCGCGCGCCCGCCGAACCCTGACCCAATCCGAGACTGAAACCGCCGCCGCGCTGACGGCCTTGCCGTTATGGGGGCGCGGCCTGCCAGACCTCGCTGCCTGCCCGGTTCCGTTACCAGCCGCGACCGAGGCGGCCGCCGCACGGCTTTTGGCCGCCGAGACGGACCTGCGCACCGCCCAGGCCGCGGTCGCGGACAACGCGGCGGCGTTGGAAGAAACCGAGGCCACGCTCGCCCGCCTGTCCCGGGGTGAGATCGTGCCGACACGCGAGGCGGTGGTGGCGGCACGGGCGAGCCGCGATTCGGTCTGGCGCCTGATTCGTGACGGCACCCAATCAGATGATGCCACCCTGCATGGCCGGTTCGAAACCCTCAGCGCCGCGGCCGATGGGCTGGCGGATGCGCGGGCGGATGAGGCGCAGCGGGTGGCCGATTTCGAAACCGCCCGCTTGCGGCGGGACACACTGCACCGACACCGGCAATCAGCGGACGAGGTTCTGGCGGGGGCCACTGACGCCAGACTCGCGGCGTTGGAGGCATGGCAGAGCCTCTGGGCGCCGGCGGGGATTGTGCCCGACGCGCCCGCGGCCATGGCCGACTGGCGCCGGCAGCGTGACCTGGTCCTGCAACTCAGCGCGCGCGAGACTCAGGCCCGCCAGCTCCACGCCGACGTCTCCGATCGGCATGCCCGGGCGTGTGCCGCCATCCGGGCCTTGATGGACCCCGCGCCCGGACCGGACGAAACCCTCGCCGCTTTGTTGCGCCGCGCCGACACGGCCTGCGCCGCCGCCGAGGCGGAGGAAGCCGCCTATCGAACCTGCACCGAGACACTGGCTCGCAGCACTGCCCAGCTGCAGGCGGCGCGGGACGCCGCAAGCACCACCGCTGCCGCTCTGTCGGCCTGGGATCGCCCCTGGGCAGCCGCGATCAGCAGCCTCGGCGCGCCCGCCACGACCACCACCGACGCCGCCGCCGCCGCCCTGCAAGCCTGGGCCCGCATCGCCGAGGCCGCACCGGCCTGGCGATCTGACGACGCGCGGGTCGCGGCGATGATGACCACCGCCGAACGCTTCGCCGCCGACACACAAGCGGTTCTGGCGCGGCTGGACGAGACGGACGGTGGCGATCCCGCCCTCGTCGTGGCCGCCCGTCTGGCCCGCCGCCTGCGTGCGGCCCTGACCGTCGAGCAGGAGGCAGACGCGCTGCGCAAGCGCATCGCCGCGCACCAGGCCGCTTTGGCCGAAGCCACCCGCCTCGGCACGGAAGCAGAGACAGATCTGACCGCCCTGCGCGAGGCGGCCGGTGCGGCGGATGACGCCGCCCTGCAGCGCGCGATCGAGCAGGCCGCGCTGCGCGATGCCGCGACGATCGAGGCGGCCGACACCGAACAGCGCCTGCGCGACCAGGGCGATGGCCTGCCCGAGGCCTCGCTCCGGGCCGAACTCGCCGATACCGATCTGACCACCGCCGGCGATCGGCTGCGGGAGATCGAAGCGCGGCGAAACGAACTCGTCGGCCTGCGCGAAACGGTCGTCGGGACCCGCGGCGAAGCCGAACGCCTGCTCGCCAGCCTGAATGATGGCCGCGATGCCGCCGCCGCCGCGCAGGACGCTGAAACCGCGCTGACCGAGGCCAAAGCCGCGGCGGAACGCTATGCCAGGGTCCATGTCGCGCGGACGCTGCTGAAAGCCGGCATCGACCGCTTCCGGGTGGAGCAGCAAGGCCCGCTGCTGCGCGCCGCCGGCGCCTGC
>CAIUPC010000640.1 GCA_903900905.1 uncultured Acetobacteraceae bacterium | reverse complement strand
GAGATCGTAGTTTCCGGATTCAAACATTTTGCAGGCGATGGCGCCGGTTTCGGCGATTTCGACCTGATATGGAGTCTCTGCCAGATAAGCGAGGGTGATCGTGCGGTTGTCGGGGGACTCCTCGGCCAGGAGACTACGCAAGGCGGACAGGGCCGGTTCGGGATCGGTGCCAACGGGCAGGCCCGGTCGGCGGATGGTCCCGGACCATATTTCGAACGGTACGGCGAACGAAAAGACGCTGCCGGCGTCGAGGACACTTTCGACCCAGATGCGGCCGCCCATCAGCTCCACCAGGCGTTTTGATATCGTTAGCCCCAGGCCGGAGCCGCCGAAACGGCGCGTGGTGGAGGAGTCCGCCTGGGTGAATTGTTCGAAAGCCCGGCGCAATTGCTGTTCCGCGATGCCAATGCCGGTGTCGGTGATGGTGAAGCGCAACGCGGTTGGGACGGAGAAGTTTCCATCCGGGGTCACTTTCAGCGACACTTCCCCGGTTTCGGTGAATTTGATGGCGTTACCAACCAAATTCAGCAGCACCTGGCGCAGCCGCGTCGGGTCGCCGACGAGTTCGGTGGACACGTTGGGTGCGATTTCAAAGAGCAGGACGAGGCCTTTCTCTTCGGCCCTTACCGCGACCATTTCCATCACTTTTTCCAGCAGATCACTCAAGGAGAACCCGGTCCGTTCGAGTTCGAGCTGGGAGGCTTCGACCTTGGAAAGGTCGAGAATATCGTTGATGAGATTGAGCAGATTGTCACCGGCGCGGCCGATGATTTTCACATATTTGTCCTGCTCCAGCGAGAGCGTTGTTTTCGCCAGCAAATCGGCCACGCCCATGATCGCGTTCATGGGGGTGCGGATTTCGTGGCTCATGCTGGCGAGGAAATCTGATTTGGTGCGGCTCGCGCTTTCCGCCACGGACCTGGCCTGTTCCAGCTCCGCTTCGACCTGCTTGCGCTCGGTGATGTCGCGGGCCGCCGCGAAGACGCCTTGCAGCGTGCGGGCGCGGTCGTAGAACGTGGTCGCGTTGTAGGATACGACGGTGGTTTTCCCGTCGCGGGCGCAGGCGGTCAGCTCGTAGTCGGTGATTTTCTTGTCGGTCAGAACCTGCCTGATCGCTGCTTCGGCCCGATCCGGATCCGTGAAGAAGTCCTTGAACGGCGCGCCGATGAGTTCGTCGCGGGTGCAGTCGGTCAGTGCCTCCATCTGTTTGTTCACATCGGTGATGATGCCGGAGGGATCGGTGGTCATCAGGGCGTCGATGTTGGATTCAATGAGGGAACGCGTATAGAATTGCTGATCGCGGAGGCGTTGATCGAGTTTCTTTTGTTCCGCTTCGACCAGCTTCCGCGCGGTGTTGTCGGTGCCGATAAGCAGATAGCCGATAATATTATCCTGCGCGTCCCGCAGCGCGGTGACGGACACCACGGCCGCGAAGCGGCTGCCGCCTTTGCGGATATAGGTCAATTCGTAGATATCTTCGATCCCGCGGGAGGCTTTGAAGACCAGCGCTTCGAACCCTGGCGTAATCGTGGTGCCGAGCTCGGCGCTGAGGGCCTGGGCGCGCGCGATGACCTCTTGCGGATCGGAAATATCGGCGGGGGTGATTTTATTCATCACCTCGGCGGCGGTGTAGCCCAGCATGCGTTCGGCGCCGACATTGAAAATCTGGATCACGCCCTGGGCGTCGGTGGCGATGCTGGAGAAATTGGCGCTGTTGAAGATGGCCCGCTGCAGGGCACCGGCTTTGAGTAGCGCTTCCTCCGCCTGTTTGCGCGCGGTGTTGTCGGTGCCAATCAGCAGATAGCCGATAATATTGTCCTGCGCGTCGCGCAGAGCGGTGACGGATACCACGGCGGGAAAGCGGCTTCCATCCTTTCGGATATAGGTCAATTCGTAGATGTCTTCGATCCCGCGGGAGGCCTTGAAGACCAGCGCCTCGAAGCCCGGGGTGATCGTGGTGGCGAGTTCGGCGCTGAGTGCCTGGGCGCGGGCGATCACTTCACGCGGGTCAGAAATATCCGCTGGCGTAATCTTATTCATGACCTCATCGGCCATATAGCCCAGCATCCGTTCGGCGCCGACATTGAAGATCTGGATGACGCCCTGGGCGTCGGTGGCGATGCTGGAGAAATTGGCGCTGTTGAAGATGGCCCGCTGCAGGGCCCCGGCTTGTTCTGCCTGTTTGCGTGCGGTTATGTCGCTGGCGTTGTCAGGGGGGCCGGTGTGGGTCCGGGTCATGCCCTTGCGGCCAGCGCGGGGGGCGCGGCGATATTGAGGGCCTGCTGAATGGCTCGGGCGAGCGCGGCTTCGCGGAACGGTTTTTCCAGCACCACCGCGGCGGGCCGCATGGCCCGGGCTTTGGCGATGTTGCCGGTCATGAACAAATGATGCACGTATCCGGTGCGGAGGATTGCGTCGATGGCATCGATGCCGTTTGTGGCGCCTAAATGCACGTCGGCGATCACCAGTCCTGGGTGGTAGTGCGCGGCGGCGGTGACGGCGTCAGGCGCGGTGGTTGTGATCGCGCAAACGTCGTAGCCCATATTTTTGAGCATGTCCGCGAGCAGGGGGCCGATCAGAAGGTCGTCTTCCACGAGGAGGACATCAAGCGTTTTCATCGAATTTTATCTCTAACGTGGCCGCAATGGACCGGTTTGGACTTCATTTGATCTTCCCCAGGCAGCAGAGTCCGTCCTCGGTTCCAACTTAGGGGTTGGTTTTGTGCCGATTCTGAAAGCGAATGTGGCTCAGGTGCCTGATGAGAGAAACGCTGTTGCTAGCGATAGGCGGGATGGGCCGGGGGCCGATAGATTCGGAAACTACTCATACCGGCCCGGGGGCCAGGAGATTGCCTATAAGCACCGTCCGCACCGGGGTGAGGGTGCCGAGCGGCCATATCACCCTCAGATTTTCAACGACAGCGGTTCGGGTTATAGGATCGGCCGCTCGCGGTGATCTTGGCGAGCATCTTCGCCGCCGGTAACACCGCACCCTGGAGGACACGCCATGACCAAATATCTGCACACCATGATCCGCGTCAGCTCGCTGGAGGACACGATCGCGTTCTTCGAGGTGCTCGGCCTGCGGGAGATCCGCCGCCGTCCGGATGAGAAGGGCCGCTATACCAACGTGGTCCTCGCGGCGCCTGGTGATGAGGCGGCGGCGGTGGAGCTGACCTATAACTGGGATGAAAAGGGTTATACGGGCGGGCGGAATTTCGGGCATCTCGCTTATGCGGTGGAGAATATTTACGAGACGTGCAGCGCGTTCATGGCGCACGGGGTGACGATCAACCGGCCGCCTCGGGATGGGCGGATGGCGTTTGTGCGGACGCCGGATGGGGTTTCCATTGAGCTGCTGCAGGCTGGGGCGGCGCTGGCGCCGGCGGAGCCTTGGACGACGATGGGTAATACCGGGTCCTGGTAGGAGACTAATCTGAACTACCGCGGCGATGCTGACCTTGTCTCACTGACCGTGCCCCAACCCGGTCATGCTGACGCAGGTCAGCGTCCACGCCTTTGCTGGTCTGGTCCGGCGTGGGTCTGGACAGTGCCGGACAAAGCCGCCAGCGTCCCCTGCATCTCCGCCAATGCCCCGCCTTCGCCGAACCGTCGTAGCAGGCTGAACATTGCCCCGGTCCGGTTCTGCAGCGCCGGGGTGACCAGCCCGCCAAACTTGCGGTCCATATCGTCCCACGACATCGGATTGCCCGGGTGTCCCTTCGCCACCGGCACGAAGGCGGAAACCGCGCCCGCGCTGGTCTCGATCGCCATGGTGGCGCAGGCAAAGCCCATCTCCGGGTCGTGGCGCACGCCGATCTTTGACGCCGTGGCGGCGATGTCCGGTTCCAGCGTCCAGGGCTCCCGGAAATCCGCCGCCGAGGCATCGCGCCCGTGCAGCGCCAGCGCCACGCAGTAGCGCAGGTCGAATTTCCCCGCCAAAGGCGTGGCGGGGTGTCCGTCGCCGCCGCCGGTCACCTTGACCGCCAGCGCCCCGACATCGGCCCGCACCGACCGCACGGCTGCGAGGTGCAGCCCCTCCGCCAGCAGCACCTTCGCGGCGTCGATCGAGGGATGGATCAGATGGCACGCCGCATAGGGTTTGAAGCTGTTACGCAGGATGCGCCAATCGGAGAATTCGATTGGCGTGATCGACAGCGATCCATCCTGGATCACCGCGTTATCCAGCCCCGCGCCGGCCTCCAGGATGCCAACTGCCCCCGTGAACCCGCCGGCCGCGAGCTGCGCCGACAGGACCCCGTCCATCGCCGCCTTACCCGCATGGAACGGCTTGGCCATGGTGCCGAACGACGCGGTCAGCCCGCTGGTCTGGGTCGCCGCCAGCGCCACCGCGTGCAGCGCCCGCTCCGCATCCAGTCCCAGCAGCGCCGCTGACGCCGCTGCCGCCCCGATGCGGCCGAAGACCCCGGTGCCGTGCCAGCCCCGCGCCGTGGCGGCCTGGCCCAGGCCGTGGCCGACACGAGCCGCGACCTCGAAGCCGGTGACGAAGGCGGCGAGCATGGTGGCCTCGGAGGCGTCAGTCTCCTCCCCCAGCGCCAGCGTGGCCGCCCAGACGGGCGCGCTGGTATGGGTCACGGCGTCGACATAGGTGTCATCGAAATCCAGGCAATGGGCCAGCGTGCCGTTCGCCAGCGCCGCGAAGGGCGCCGCGGCGGTGCCGCCGAACAGCAGGCTGGCGCGGCCGGTGCTGCGCCATTGCGCCACCGTGTCGCGCACGATGCGCCCGGCCGGTTCGTCCGCCGCGCCGATGGCGACCCCCATCCAGTCAGCCAGGCACAGCCGGGCGGCGTCCAGGACCTCCGGCGGCAATGCGCGCGTGCTGGCGGCGGCGATGAAGGTGCCGATGGCCTGACCGTTGCTGTGCATGGTTGTTTCCCCCGTTAATGCTGTCCGGCATCATGCGCCAGGCTGGGCCATCGAGTGAAGCCGGCGATACGCTCCTTGCGTCATCCCCGGACTTGTTCCGGGGATGACGCGCGGGGCCCGCTCCTGCCCTGATTGGCAAGTCTCCGCCGTTTGGAAACCGGCGCCGGATCGGTCTAGGCTCCCGCCCAAAGATTGGGAGGACCCCTCATGACCCCGCCACGCCCCCTCATCACCGCCCCCTCCGCCTGGATCGGCGCCGAACTCGCGCAACGGCCGGAGACCTGGACCTACACGCTGTCCGCCGCCGAGATCGATGAGATCGAAAGCGCGATCGCTACCCTGCGCGGCCAGGACATCGCCAGCGTTACCCGCGCCGATTTCCCGTTGCCGAAACTCGGCCCGGTGCTGGACGGGTTGCGGCAGGAAATCCTGAACGGGCGCGGCTTCGTGCTGCTGCGCGGGCTGCCGGTGACGGATCGCCCGATCGAAGACAGCGCCATGGCCTATTGGGGTATCGGCACTTACTTCGGCCATGCCCGCTCACAGAATGCCAAAGGCCATGTGCTGGGGCATGTCCGGGACATGGGCCTGGCCACCACCGACCCGAATGTCCGCATCTACCAGACCACCGAGCGGCAGAACTTCCACACCGATTCCTGCGACATCGTCGGGCTGCTCTGCCTCAAGACCGCGCAATCGGGCGGGCTGTCGTCGCTGACCAGCTCCATGTCCGTCTACAACGCGATGGCGGAGCGCCACCCCGATCTGGTGCACCGCCTGTTCCAGCCCATGCCCACGGATCGCCGGGGGGAGGTGCCCGCCGGCAAGAAACCCTGGTTCGAACTGCCGATCTATAATGATTATGAGGGGTTTCTGTCGGCGCTGTACGCGCCGCATTACGTGCGCTCGTCACAGCGATTCCCCGAGGCCCCGCGCCTGACCGATCAGGACATCGCCGCCCTCGATTGCTTCGATCGGCTGGCGGAGGACACGACGCTGCGGCTGGACATGGAGCTGCAACCCGGGGACATCCAGCTGGTGCACAACCACACCACGCTGCACGACCGCACCGCCTTCGTCGATTGGCCGGAGCCGGATCGCAAGCGGCACCTGCTGCGACTCTGGCTCGCCGCGCCGGGTGCGCGGCCACTGCCGGCCGGCTACGCCGAACGCTGGGGCAGCGTGACCATCGGTGATCGCGGCGGCATTATCTGCGAGGGAACACGCCTGCACGCGCCGTTGGAGGCTGTTTGAAACATATTCGGCGGCCGGAGAAAAAGGTTTTCCCCCTCCTTTTGCGGGAGGGGGCGGGGGGAGGGGTGAAAACAGCATGGACGATGCCTTTGCACCCCTCCCCCCCGACCCCCCCCCGCAAGGGGAGGGGGAGAACCATACGCACAACTTGGAATCGCCCCCTGTTTGAAACACGGCTCTTGACATTCGGACCCGTCCGTCCTTTTTACGCGTCCTGCCGTGTAGGGGCGTAGCTCAATTGGCTAGAGCGCCGGTCTCCAAAACCGGAGGTTGAGAGTTCGAGACCCTCCGCCCCTGCCAGCGCGGCTTTTTCGCCGCCTGGCGGAACGGCTTGTCACTACAATTTGCTTGGTACCATTGGTCAGGAGTTAAGGCGGCGTGGCGTTTGAACCGGCGAAATTTGCCCGCGAAGTGCGGACCGAGGTGACCAAGGTCACCTGGCCGTCACGTAAGGAAACGCTGGTCACCACCGGTCTGGTTTTTGCCATGGCCGCTGTCACCGCCATCTTCTTCTTCGTGGTTGATCAAGTGATCGGCCTTGGCGTGCGTGCGCTCTTCGGCATGAGCATCTGAGAAGGTAAACAGGGATCATGGCCAAGCGTTGGTATGTCGTGCACGTCTACTCCGGTTTTGAGAAGAAGATCGCGCAGCAGATCAAGGACCAGGCGGTCCAGAACGGCCTCGGTGAGCAGTTCGAGGAAGTGCTGGTTCCCTCCGAAAACGTCGTCGAAGTCCGCCGCGGCCAGAAGGTCAGCAGCGAGCACAAATTTTTCCCTGGCTACGTGCTGGTGAAGATGGACCTGACCGACGATGCCTGGCATCTGGTCAAGAACACACCCAAGGTCACCGGCTTCCTCGGCAGCAAGACCAAGCCGCAGCCGATTTCGGACGCGGAAGCGGATCGGATCCTGAAGCAGAACCAGGAAGGTGTGGAGCGTCCGCGCCCCGCCATTCTGTTCGATATCGGGGAGCAGGTGCGCGTCGCCGACGGCCCCTTCACGAGCTTCAACGGCACCGTGGAAGAGGTCGACGAGGAAAAAGGCCGCCTCAAGGTCAGCGTTTCCATCTTCGGCCGCTCGACTCCGGTGGAACTGGAATACGGTCAGGTCGAGAAGGTCTGATCTGTCCGGCTGGCCGTTGCCCCCTATGGGTAACGGCCTTCCCCGGTATGACGGGGCGCGCCGCACGGCGATGCAGGCAACCCGGCGGCATCCGTCGCCGTGCCTGGTCAGGCCGAATACGCCCTCCGTGACAATGCCAGCCGCTCTGGACAAACTGCCCGCACGCTTTCTATGATCGGTCCTGCAACTAATAAGGACAGCACCGGAGATGAAAGCGTTCCTGGCAGCCACCGCACTCGGCCTCATGACCCTCACGACATCGGCCTGGGCCGACGCGCGTGATTTCGGCGTGATCAATCAAACCGGCTATGCGATCAAATTCCTGGCCGTGAGCGAATCCCACGAAAATGATTTTTCGGAAAACGAGCTGCATGGCGTGCTCGCCAATGGCGGCAAGGCCATGGTGCATTTCACCCACGCCGATAAAGGGTGCAGTTGGAAAATGAAGGCGACTTCGACCGATGGCACGGATGTCTTCTTTCCGGTCATGAACCTCTGCACCATCAATAACGTGACGATTCGGTATAACAAAGCCAACGATACCGTCAGCTTCACCACCGACTGAGGCAACGGACCGCCTGGCCGATCAGTCGATCGTCCAGGCGCCACCGGATTGCGCCGGTGGCGCGCACCACATCGGCACGGCATTGCGGGTCCGCATATTGGGTTCCACGCCCATTGCCGCCCGCAGCGCGCGAAACAATGCGCCATGCGCCACGATCAGCACCGAACCTGGATGCACCAAGGCGCGGTTGACGCCCGCGACCGCGCGATGGCGCAGGGTGGCGAAAGTCTCGCCACCCTCGGGCGCGAATCCGCCGCTGACCCAGTCGGAGAACCAGCCGCTCATGGCCTGGCCCTCCTGCACGCCCCAGGACACTTCCCGTAAGTCGGCGTCGAGCTGGACCGGCAGGCCCAGCGCCTCCGCCACGATCTCCGCGGTCACCCGGGCGCGCGACAGAGGGGAGGCGACGATGGTCCGGATCCCTTGCCCGCGCAGGTGCTGCGCGGCCGCCCTGGCTTGCGCCAGGCCGGTTTCATTCAGCGGGATGTCGATGCTGCCCTGGGACACGCCACGCGCGTTCCACTCCGTCTCCCCATGCCGCAGGTAGCAGAAGCGGTGCGGCGTCAGCGCCTCCCAGGCCGGATCGGTCATGGGATTACGCCACGCCTTCCTGCTGCATCGTGCGCTGCACGGACGGGCGGGCCTTCATGCGTTCCAGATGCGCGGCGCAGTTCGGCGGCAGGGTCATGCCCATGCGGCCGGCCCAGAACTCGACATAGAAGATGGCGGAGTCGGCGATGGAGAACTTGCCGACCGCGTAGTCCTTGCCTTCGAGGGCCGCGTTGAGGGTGGCGAAGCCCTTTTCGACGATTTCCTTGCCGCGTGCCTTCACCGCTTCTTCATCGGCGGCGCTGGGGGCGAAGTTGCCAGGGCGGAAGATGCGGGTGAAGCCCTGCATGTGGATGGTGGCGACGCAGTAATCCATCAGCTCCAGCGCGCGGGCCTGCAGGTCGATATTGTCCGGCAGCAGGTTGCTGAACGGGTTGGTGCGGGCCAGCCAGAAGGCGATGGCGGGATATTCGGTCTGCAACGAGCCATCGTCGCGCACCAGCGCGGGCACTTTCGACTTCGGGTTCACCGCGACGTAGTCGGGCTTGTACTGCGCGCCTTCGCGCAGGTTCACCGCTTCCAGCTCGTAGGGCTTGCCGATTTCTTCGAGGAGGACGTGGATGCCGATGGAGCAGACGCCGGGGGCGTAATAGAGTTTCATGGGATTTCCTTCCGTGAATCGCGCGCGTTCTAACCGTACTGCCGCCAGTCGCCAACGGTGGGTCGATCCAGGCCGAGGTTTTCGCGCAAAGTGGGGCCGGCATAGTCGAGGTGGAACAGGCCACGCCGTTGCAGTTCCGGCACCACCAGGCGGCTGAATTCCTCGTACGAGCCCGGCACATGCGCGGCGGCGATGACGAAGCCGTCGCAGGCGCGGGTGGCGAACCATTCCTCCATCCCATCGGCGACGTCCTTGGGACTGCCGACGAAGCGGGGATGATCGTGGAACGTTCCGCGCCGCGTGATATTGATGAAGTCGCGCGGGGACGGCATCCGGTTGCCAAGTTCGCGGCGCATGCGGTCGCGCATGCCCTGCACCCCGGTCCAGCTGTCCATCTCCTCCTGCGTGAAGGGCTTGTCGATCGGTTGCTTGGAGAAATCGAAGTTCAGCACTTCCGACAACAGCGACAGGCTGTCGATTTCTTTTGGCAATTTATCGATCAGGGCGACCTTGTCCTCGGCTTCGGCGCGGGTTTCGGCGACCACGGGGTAGACGCCGGCGCAGACGCTGACTTTGTCCGGATCGCGGCCGGCGTCGGCGACTTTGGTCTTGAAGGCCGCGTAATCGCGCCGCGCCTGTTCGATGCCGTGGTAGGCCACGAACACGCATTCCGCCCAGCGCGCGGCGAAGGTGGTGCCGCGGCCGCTTTGGCCGGCCTGGATGATGACGGGATGGCCTTGCTTGGAGCGGGGCACGGTGAAGGGGCCGCGGGACTGGAAGAACTCGCCTTTGTAGTCCAGGCGGTGGACCTTTTCCGGATGGGCGAACAGGCCGGTGGCCTTATCGGCGACGATGGCGCCGTCTTCCCAGGCGTCCCAATGGCCTTGCACGACTTCCATGAACTCATCGGCGCGGTCGTAGCGGCGGTCATGATGCTGGTGCGAGTCGTGGCCCATATTCCGGGCCTCGCCATCGTTCATCGAGGTCACGACGTTCCAGGCCGCCCGGCCCTCGGTCATCAGGTCGAGCGTGGCGAAGACCCGCGCGACATGGAAGGGCTCGAAATAGGTGGTGGAGAAGGTGGACCCCAGGCCCAGCCGGGTCGTCGCCATGCCCATGACGGTCAGGATGGTGATCGGGTCCATCTTCACGCAGCGGATGCCGTTGGCGACGGTATGGGCGTGATCGCCGGCGAACAGATCGGGCATCGCCAGGCGGTCATCGAAGAAGCCGAGGTGGAACTTCCCTGCCTCCAGCGCGCGGGCGATGCGGCGGTAGTATTCCGCGCTGGTGAAATCCTGGGCGGCGTCGGGATGGCGCCAGGAGCCCACGAAATTGGTGCAATTCTGGGCTTGCAGGAAGCCCACCAGGGTCATTTGCCGCATCGAAGTTTCTCCCGGGATGGTTCGCGAGAAGCTTAGGCCCGGGCGGCGGATCAGGACAACCGGCGTACCATGTAGCGGGCGCTGGGGCCGTAGCTGGCGACCTGCCCGGTCATCGCATCGATCGTGGCAAAGCCCAGCCGGTGCCAGAACCCGGCCGAACCGCTGACCGAAACCAAGGACAGGGTCGCGAAGCCGCCGACCCGCGCGACGCCAGCCAGATGGGCGACCGCGGCGGCGCCGGCGCCAGTGCCGCGGGCCTCCGGCAGCAGGGCCAGATCGTGGATGTAGAAACTATCGGGATGCGCCGGCAGCGCGCCCAGCAGGGTGTTCAGCTTCGGCGGCTGGTTCAGCGTGCCGGGATGGCTGATGGCATATCCGATAAGCGCCGGCCCGTCGCGCAGGACCAGGCAACCGGCGGGGAAGAGAGAGAGCCGTTCCTGAAAAACCGCATCGTCTTCGGGATGATCGGGGTGCACGCGTGCACCCACGACCTCCACCGCCGTCAGATCGTCCGGCGCCATGGGGCGCCACATCGCCGTAAATCCCATGCCCAGGCCTATACAACCCGAAGCCGAACCCCGCCAACCGCTTCCCTTCCGCGCAGCCCGGAGGCATCCTGCCGGCAACAAAGGAAGTCCAACCATGAACGCCCCCATGAACAGCCTGGGTAACGCCCAGTACCGCCATATCACCACCCACCGCATCGCCGGCTCCCTCGGCGCCGAGGTCAGCGGCGTCGATCTGTCGCAGGACCTGCCGGACGATGTCCTGGCGGAGGTCCGCGCCGCCCTGCTGGCCAATCAGGTCATCGCCTTCCGCGATCAGACCATCACTCCGGAGCAGCAGCTCGCCTTCGCCCGCCGCTGGGGCGACATCCACCTGCATCCCTTCATGAAGGGCATGCCGAGCCACCCCGAGATCCTGGCGATCATCAAGCGCCCGACCGACAAGAAGAACTTCGGCGGCTCCTGGCACACCGACCAGATGTTCTCCCCCAATCCCGCCATGGGCACGATGCTCTATGCGCTGGAAGTGCCGGAGGCCGGGGGCGATACGCTGTTCACCAACCAATACCTCGCTTACGAAAGCCTGTCGGATGGCATGAAGGCCGTGGCCGACAAGCTGCGCACGGTCTGTGTCGGCGACAATTTCAAGCAGATGGACGGGCGGTCGCGGGTGGACCGCTACGCCGGTCAGATGTCGGAGATGACCGTCAAGGACCCCGGCAATGTGCAGACCACCAGCATCCACCCGCTGGTGCGCACGCATCCCGAAACCGGCCGCAAGGCGTTGTATGTCGGCAATCACGTGCAGCGCTTCGACGGCTTCACGGATGCGGAGAGCGAGCCTTTGCTCGCGTTCTTCATGCAGCATTCCACGCGGCCGGAGTTCACCATGCGCTTCCGCTGGCAGAACGGCACGCTGCTGTTCTGGGATAACCGCTGCGTGCAGCATTTCGCCATCAACGATTACGATGGCGACACCCGCGTCATGCACCGCATCACGATTTGCGGCGACAAGCCGTTCTAGAGCACAACTGGGTCAAGTTGACCCAATTGTGCTCTGGAAGTCTTTGTTTGGTCGCATGATTCACGCCGCCGTGTGGTTCCACCTCTGGCGATCATGCTCTAATCGGGTGCAACCAAAGTTGTGCGATCGAGTGGCGACAGGAGAAAAAGGTTCTCCCCCTCCCCTTGAGGGAGGGGCAGGGGGAGGGGTGAAACCGTGATGACGGTGCCGGTGCACCCCTCCCCCCCCTCAAGGGGAGGGGGAGAATCTGACGCATATTCCCGTCGATGCCGCCCTTACTCACAATCTTGAATCGAATTCGTTCTGATTATGTGTCAGGGCACGATCGCTGATATCTCCGCCTCGCTGAACCCCAGCTCCCGCAGCACCTCCGCCGTGTGTTCCCCCAATCGGGGGGCATCACGGCGGATGTTCGCGGGCGTGCTGGCGAAGCGGGTCGGGGGTTTGGCGATGCGGATCGCGCCCTCGCTGGGGTGATCGATCACCGGGAACATCCCGACGGCTTTCAGATGCGGCTGCTCCGTCACCTCGGCCATTTTGGTGAACGCCGTATGCGGCACGTCGATGCGTAGCAGCAGTTCGATCCATTCCGCCGTGGTGTGGGTCAGGGCGATCTCGCGCATCGTGGCATAGACCACGTCGATATTCTGGTTGCGCAGCACCGGGTCTTTGATGCCAAGTTCCTCGATCAATTCCGGACGATCAACGGCTTCGAAGAAGGCGCACCAGTTGGCGGTGGAATAGGGGAGCATGGTCATCCAGCCGTCCTTGGTCCGGGCCGGCTTGCGCTCCCGCATGCGTTTGTAACCCGGCCCGCCTATGGGCGGCTCAAACGCCATGCCGCCCATCATCTCCACGCTGTTGAAGGCGGCGAGGGTTTCCAGCATCGGCACCTCGACCAACTGCCCCTCCCCACTGCGCTCGCGCTGATACAAGGCGGCGCAAACGGCGGAGACCAGGGCCATCCCGGTCAGCTTGTCCGCCGCCAGGCTCGGCACGAATTGCGGCGCGTCATCCGATCCCATGGCGGAGGCGAAGCCGCTCGCGGCCTGGATGATCTCGTCAAAGGCCGGGCGCGCGCGCCAGGGTCCGTCCTGCCCGAAGCCGGTGGCGACCGCGTAGATCAGGCGCGGGTTCAGCGCCTTGCAGTCCTCATACCCAAAGCCCAGCCGCGCCATTCCCGCCGGGCGCACATTGCTGACCAGCACATCGGCGGTCGGGATCAGGCGGCGCAGCACCTCTTTCCCGCCCTCGGTCTTCAGATCCAGCGCGATGGAGCGCTTGTTGCGGTTGATTTGCAAAAACACCGAGGCCATGCCGCGATGGCGGAACAGCCCGGAATTGCGGGCGGTGTCGCCGTGCAAGGCCTCGATCTTGATCACGTCCGCGCCCCAGTCCCCCAGCGTCTGGGTGGCGAAAGGGCCCAGGACGACAGCGGAGAGGTCGAGAACGCGGATGCCCTTGAGAGGGCCGGTGGCTTCGGTCATGGTTTCCTGGCGTCTGGCTGTTTTGCCCAAGCCTAACCCGGCACGCCTGGCCTGACGACCTGCTGCCCAAAGGAAACCCCATGCCGCGCATCATCCGGTTCCGCGATCTGGAACCCACCTGGACCACCAAACAGGCCAAAGAGCCCGGATTCATGCGCTGGCTCGTCACCTGGATCGGCGGGCCGGAGGGCTTCATCAACACCAACCCCGGCACTGCCATCGAAAGCCGCAACCACGCGGTGGGGATGATGTACCTGCCCGTCGGGCAACGGCAGGCGGACAAGCATGTCCACGGCGTCACCGAAATCTACGTGATTCTCCAGGGTGAGTTGGAGGGCTTCGACGCCTCCGGCCACCCGCACCGCGCCGGCCCCTGGGACTGCACCTACATCCCCGTCGGTTGCCCGCATGGCGTGCGCAATTGCGGGCAAGAGGATGTGATTCTGTTCTGGGTGCATGACGGGGTCGAGCGTAACGGCACCGCCATCTACTACCCCGATGACCACGTCTTCATCGACGCCCCGCCGATTGAACTGGTGTATTTCACCGATCTGGAGCCGGGCTGGTCCGCCCCCGAAGCCCGAATCCCAGGCGCCATGCGCTGGTCGGTCAACTGGGTTGGCGGGCTGGAAGGCTCACCCAATCACAGCCCGAAACAGGCGGTCGCCAACAGCAAGATCGCGATTGGCATGACCGTTCTTGAGCCTGGCCACACGCAACCGCCGGAAATCCTCCCCGTCGATCGCCTCTGGCTGGTGGCGGAGGGTCAGGCGATCACGCGTGAGGACGGCGGCAATACGGTGCTGGGCAAGCTCGACGGGCTGCATGTCCGGGCCGGGGAAAGCGCGAGCCTGCGCAACAACGGGCCGGGGCCGCTGCGGCTGCTCTGGGTGGATGCCCCGGCGGGGTGATGCGGGCCGGCCGCACATGGTAGTAAAAGACCGACTCGTGGCCAGTCCGCGAATCGCTATCGACCGCCCGAGGCCATGCCCCTTTCGCTGAATGAGATCCGCGACCGCGCCCAGACCTTCGCCCACGCGTGGCGCGACGTTGGGTCGGAACGTGCCGAGGCGCAAACATTCTGGAATGAATTCCTCGACGTGTTTGGTGTGAACCGCCGCCGTGTCGCGGCGTTCGAACGCCCGGTGCCCTCGGCGCAGACGCCGGGAACCGGGCGGATCGACATGCTCTGGAAAGGACGGCTGCTGGTCGAGCATAAGTCGCGCGGCCAGGACCTTAACCGGGCGGCAGGCCAGGCACGCGATTATTTCGTAGGCCTACGAGACGCCGATTTGCCCCGGTATGTGATCGTGTCGGATTTCGCGCGGATACGGCTATACGATCTGGAGGGGGCCGACCCCAGCAGCTTCACTGAATTTCGGTTGAACGAACTGCCTAATCGAATTGGCTTGTTCGGTTTCATCTCCGGCTACGAGACGCGCGTATTCGGGACCCTGAGCGCCGTCGACGTTCAGGCTGCCCGGCATCTGGGGGATCTTCACGACGCGCTGGAGGACTCCGGCTATCGCGGCCATTCGCTACAGGTCTGGATGGTACGGCTGCTGTTTTGCCTGTTCGCTGACAGTACCGGCATTTTCGCCACAGGCCTGTTCCGGGAGTATCTGGACAAGCGCACCACCGAGGATGGATCTGACCTCGGACCGCGGCTGGCCAAATTGTCGGAAGTGCTGAATACACGGACAGCGGATCGCGCCTCCACGCTGGACGAGCAACTCAAAGAACTGCCCTTCGTAAATGGCCGGCTTTTCGCCGAACCACTGCCCATTCCCGATTTCAACCGAGCCATGCGAACATTGCTGCTGGATGCCACCCGTCTCGATTGGGCAGGGATTAGCCCGGCGATTTTTGGAAGCCTGTTCCAGTCCATTAAGGACAAGGCGGCGCGCCGGCATCTGGGCGAATTCTACACGACCGAAGTTAATATAATGAAGGCGCTGGGTCCGCTTTTCCTCGACCCACTTCGCAAGGAATTCACCCGCATCCGCGGCAATGCGCGACAGTTGCACGATTTTCATCTCAAACTTCGCAGGATCGAAGTACTCGATCCTGCCTGCGGATGTGGCAATTTCCTGGTAGTGGCCTATCGCGAATTACGCTTGCTGGAACTCGAAGTCAGATCG
>CAIUPC010000639.1 GCA_903900905.1 uncultured Acetobacteraceae bacterium | reverse complement strand
GGGCTATGTCTGTCCCGAGCCGCGCGCCGCGTTCTACCGCGACATCGACGCCGCCAATGTCGATCTCAAGGGTTTCACCGAGGCGTTCTACCGGTCGCGAGGATTAGCCTTCCCGTCGCTAACGTCCAGCCCGTTGCCAGCCGCGCCGGCCCAGCATCATCGCCAAGGCCAGCAGGCAAACACCGGCGCACAGGAACGCGGTATGCGCGCCGGCGCGATGCAGGATCAGCCCGAAGACCGCCGGCCCGGCGGTCTGACCGAGGAAGAAGTGGAAGGCGTGCATCGCCACCGCGGTACCGCGGGCATGCGGCGCGACCTCCGTCACCCTTGTCTGGATGGAGTTATGGATCATGTACATGCCCACCCCCAACAACAGGCCGGAGGCGATGAAGACCGGGGCAACGGGCGCGAAGGCGAAGCCGGTATAGGCGCTCAGGCACAGCGCCCCGCCCAGCAGCACCATCCGGTCCTGCCCCATCCAGCGCAGCACCGTTTTGGCGAGGGCGGCATAGACCAGCCCGCCCGCCCCGAAGGCGGCCACGGCCAGACCCGCTTCGGCCGTGGCGCCGATGCCGCGGTCGCGCAGTTCCAGCGCGAAATAGGGGAAGGAACCGAAGACGAACCCGCCCTCCACCGCGACGGAGAAATAGAGGATGCGCGCCGCCGGCATGCGCAACAGCTGCCCATAAGCGCGGGCGGCGCCGAAGGGATCGAAGCGGCGGCGTGGTTCGGCGGCGAAGCCGGTCCGGCCAAAGACCAAGGTGGCGAACCCGGTGGCGGTCACGCAGGCGGCGGCCAGCATCACGCCGCGCCAGCCGAGATAGGGTTCCAACAGACCGGAGAAACTGCCACCCGCGATCTGGCCGGTGATCGCACAGGCGATCAGGCGGGACAGCGCGACCTGCCGCCCCTCGGCCGGCGCGGAATCGGCCACCAGCGCGATGGCCAGCGGCGTCAGCCCGCCAGCCGCGAGGCCTGTCAGCGCGCGCAGCACCATCAACGTATCCAGATCCTGCGCGGTCGTGCAGGCGATCAGCAACAAGGTGAGCAGCCCAATCGCCACCGTCATCACCCGCCGCTTGCCCAGCGCATCCCCGACCGGCCCCAATATGGGCTGGATCAACGCGAATGGCAGCGCGAAGGCACTCGCCAGCAGCGCCGCGCGCGCCGTGCTGCTCCCGAGGTCATGCGCGAGCACGGCCACCAGCGGATCGGTCAGACGGGTCACCAAAGCCCCGGAAAACACCGAAAGCGAGAGCAGGAGGATCAGACGGCGCACGGCGGTATCAGAATTCATGCGCCGCTGTCTGGCGGTTGGGCGCAGATCGGGCAATCCGCCTTGATCGCGGGTCACCCTCGCGCGGAGGGCATCGAAGTCTTCATCACCCGGGCGGTGCAGGATCGTCCGGGCTTGCTATAAGCGCGCCGCACACGCCCCCGAGACCCCTAAGGCCCCTGAGGACCCATGATCCGCCTGGACAACATCACGAAGCAGAACGGCAAGCGCCTGGTCTTCATCGAGGCCTCCGCCGCTTTGCAAAAGGGCGAGAAAATCGGCCTCGTCGGCCCCAACGGCGCCGGGAAAACCACCCTCTTCCGCATGATCACCAAGGAAGAAGAACCCGATGAAGGCCAGGTCCTGGTCGATCGCGGCGTCAGCGTCGGCTTTTTCAGCCAGGACGTGGGCGAAATGTCCGGCCGCAGCGCGGTCGCCGAGGTGATGAACGGCGCCGGCCCGGTCAGCGATGTCGGCGCCGAACTGGCCCAACTCGAAGCCGCGCTGGCCGATCCGGATCAGGCGGATCGGTTGGAGGAGATTCTGGAACGGTTTGGGGAGGTGCAGGCCCGGTTCGAGGAACTCGGTGGCTACGCCCTCGACAGCAAGGCCCGCGAAGTGCTGGACGGGCTGGGCTTCAGCCAAGAGATGATGGACGGCGATGTCGGCAAGCTCTCCGGCGGATGGAAGATGCGCGTGGCCCTCGGCCGCATTCTGCTGATGCGCCCCGATGTGATGCTGCTCGACGAACCGAGCAACCATTTGGATTTGGAAAGCCTGATCTGGCTGGAGGGATTCCTCGGCGGCTATGACGGCGCGCTGTTGATGACGTCGCATGATCGGGAATTCATGAACCGCATCATCAACAAGGTGATCGAGATCGATGGCGGCGTACTGACCACCTTCACCGGCGATTACGAATTCTACGAGCAGCAGCGGGCGCTGAATGAGAAGCACCAGCAGGCGCAGTTCGAACGCCAGCAGGCGATGCTGGCGAAGGAAATCAACTTCATCGAACGCTTCAAGGCCCGCGCCTCCCACGCCGCGCAGGTGCAGAGCCGGGTGAAGAAGCTGGATAAGATCGAAAAGGTCGAACCGCCGAAGCGGCGGCAATCGCTGGGGTTCGAGTTCCCGCCGGCGCCGCGCTCGGGCGAAGATGTCGCCAATCTGCGCGGCGTGCATAAGCGCTACGGCAACCGGGTGATCTATGACGGGTTGGACCTGCTGGTGCGGCGCAAAGAGCGCTGCTGCGTGCTGGGGGTGAACGGGGCGGGCAAGTCGACCCTGCTGAAGCTGGTGACCGGAACGACGGAGCCGGACGCGGGCTCGGTGGTGTTGGGCGGCAGCGTGAAGCTGGGCTACTTCGCCCAGCATGCGATGGAATTGCTGGATGGCGACCAGACCGTGTTCCAGACGCTGGAGAACGCGTTTCCCCGGTCCGGCCAGGGCGCGTTGCGGTCATTGGCGGGCGGCTTCGGGTTCTCGTCCGATGAGGTGGAGAAGCGGTGCCGGGTGCTGTCGGGTGGCGAGAAGGCACGGCTGGTGATGGCGCTGATGCTGTTCGATCCCCCCAATTTCCTGGTGCTGGACGAGCCGACCAACCATTTGGATATTGATACGAAAAAGATGCTGATCGAGGCTTTGTCCGCTTATGAGGGCACCATGCTTTTCGTGTCCCATGATCGGCATTTCCTGGCGGCGCTGTCGAACCGGGTGCTGGAGCTGACGCCGGAGGGGATCCATCAGTATGATGGCGGCTACACGGAGTATGTGGCCCGGACCGGGCAGGAGGCGCCTGGGCTGCATGCCTGAGCTTCATCCACACCTCCTGAAAGCGCCGACAAGGACAAGCGGTATATCAGCCGATCCCCGGCTATCGTATTCGCGGGACGGAGGCTCTGGTTGAAAAGCCGATACGGACTGGAAATCCGCGCCGCGACAGAGGCTGAAGCACCAGGCCTTAGCCAATTGCTGGCTGCCGCCGGCCTGGATATCCCACCGCGCTTGCTGGCGGATCGATTGGAGGCCGTGCGTCAGGGACCTGGCACCGCCCTCATCGCGATCGAGTGGGGTCCACCCAGTGGCGTGGTGGTGCTGCATTGGTACCGCGCGCTCGAAGCGGACCAGCCGGTGGCACAGATCACCACCCTGCTCGTTGGCCCGGACGATCGCCGGCGGGGAATCGGCCGCATGCTCATCAAGGCCGCGGCCCAGGCAGCACGCGTCGCCGGCTGCGCTGCACTCACGGTGGCAGTCCCCGAAGACGCCCTGTCGCTGCGCCAGTTCTGTGTGGCGACTGGTTTCATCGGCTCTGGCCAGTCCTTCGTCCGGCCGCTGCGCAAAAAGACCTGAAAACCCGGGCCGGATCAGACCGTTCCGCCGGCGGCCGCCCACACATTCAAAATGCGTGTTCCCGTCCCCAGCCATGGACGGCTGAATGGCACAGGCGAAAACCTTGGTCCCCGGGACAAGCCCCATGGGCGCTAATACTAACCGGCGTAAAGATTGACGCACCGGCGGCTGCCTCCTCGTCATGCTGACGCAGGTCAGCATCCACGCCTTCCACCAGTTGAACGCCGCCAAGGCGTGGATGCCGACCTGCGTCGGCATGACGAATGTGGGGCGCTGCCAGAGGGTCAACATCAAGGGCGTCTTGTCTAATGTTCGTGGACGGCATGCTGTCCGGCAAGCAACCGCCCCTTCAGGGTTCAAAGACCATTTGCACGCGCGGCGTCGGGTAAAGCCCAATGGCGAATTCAACGACGGTGCCGTCTTTGTCCACATTCAGGTTCTCCGCCACCAACACCGGCCGGTTGCGCGGCATCCGCAGCAGGTCGGCTTCTGCCGGGGTGGGCAGGCGGGCGCTGACGCGGGTGGATTGGCGCAGATAGTCGTCGATC
>CAIUPC010000638.1 GCA_903900905.1 uncultured Acetobacteraceae bacterium | reverse complement strand
TTGGTCCCCGGGACTAGCCCGGGGATGACGGGGGTTACCAAGCCGGCAGATGACGGGGATCACCAAGCCGGCAGATGCCGAGGGTTACCGAAGCCGGCCGATGAATCGAGGTTACGAACCCTCGATCACGTCGCCGAAGCGGATCCACGTCTTGCCATCCCACTTCTGCAACTGCATCGCCTTGATGGGATGGAAGTTGGTCGGGCTGGTGTTGACCTTGATCCCCGGCAGCAGCACGGGATCGTAGGCGTCATGCAGATTGGCCGCCTGCTTCATGACATTGGCGCGGGAGAAATCGCCCTCGCACTGCTTCAGCACCTGCCACAGCACCATGCTCGCGCCATAAGCGAAGACGTGGTTAGCATCCGTCAGATCAGAGCCCGGCATGTATTTCGTCATGAACGCGCGCCATTCGTTCATCCCCGGATCGTCATTGAAGGCCGGATCGGTCGGGTCCTTCATGTAACCGGTGGTGATGATGCCGACCCCCTTCTCGGGCCCGGCGGGGTTCATGACGGCGCCGACGGAGATCGACACGTTGGTCATGAAGAACATCGGGTGCCAGTTCAGGTCGTGCACCCGCTTGATCGCCTGGGCGGCGAATTTCGGGGTCGCGGCAACCAGCAGCACATCGGCGCCGGAGGCCTGCAACGCGGTCAGCTGGCTGTCGACCGTGGCGTCGGTGGTTTCATAGGTGGCTTCCTTGACCACCGTCTCGGCGTATTTCGCGCCCAGGATGTCCTTCACGCCCGCCGGGTAGTCCTTACCGAAGTCGTCGTTCTGATACAGAATCGCCAGTTTCGCCTTCGGATTCTGCTGCAGCATGTACTTCGTGTAGATCTGCGCTTCCGTGCGGTAGCTGGGCTGGTAGCCCATCGTCCAGGGGAAGTGCTCGTGATCGCCCCACTTGTCGGCACCGGTCGAAATGAACAGGTGCGGCACTTTCTTCTGGTTCACATACTTGTGGATCGCCGTGTTGGTCGGCGTGCCGAGGGTCTGGAACAGGAATGCAACCTGATCTTCCTCAACCAGGCGGCGGACCTGCTCCACCGTCTTCGGCGGGGCATAGCCGTCGTCGTAGGAGATGAAATTGATCTTGCGGCCGCCAACCCCGCCCTTTTCGTTCACCATGTTGAAAAACGCGGCTTCGGTCTTGCCGATGATGCCGTAGGCCGAGGCCGGGCCGCTATACGGGTTGGTATGGCCAATCTTGAGTTCGGTCGCGGTGACGCCAGGCAAGTCGGCGGCAAAAGCCGCGGCGGTCATGCCAATCACCAAAGCCGAGGCAAACAATGCCCCGCGTGTCAGTCGTCCAATCATCAGGCGCTCTCCCTTTGCTCCGGCTTTCTTGCCTGAGATGCCCGGTTTCGTGAAGCGGTAATGCGCCCGTAAGCAGGCCTCGGAGCAAGGCTCTCGTGGTGGTTGGCGCGGGCCGCCAGTTATGACAAGAACATAAAATGAACATGCCGAAGCCAACCTATTGCGATCCGTTGAGATTTCGGCCGCGTCCACCCAACACCACGAAGACCCCAAGCAACGTGAGAAGCCCGCATCCAGCCCCGCAGCCATGTGCGCCGGTATTGACCGCCTGTCCCGTGGGAAACCGGCAACGCGGCCAGGACCCCATGCACCGTGAGCTTATCGCCGCACCGGCCAACCGGCTGGTGCGGTTGCTACCTATCGTGCCGACACGGGTCAGCCACCCTTGCCCCCGGATGCACACCGTCGCGTCCATCCAACGCCACGAAGACCCCATGCAACGTGAGAAACCCTCATCCGGCCCCGCAGCCATTCCCGGGGGAAGCCGGCATCGCGGCAAAGACCTCATGCGCCGTGAGCGTATCGCCGCACCGGCCGCCCGGCTGGTCCGGTTCCTGCCCGTCGTCCCGACACGGGTCAGCCACCCTTGCCCCCGGATGCACACCGTCGCGTCCATCCAACACCACGAAGACCCCATGCAACGTGAGAAACCCTCATCCAGCCCCGCGGCTATTCCCGGGGGAGCCGGCATCGCGGCAAAGACCTCATGCACCGTGAGCGTATCGCCGCACCGGCCGCCCGGCTTGTCTGGTTCGGGTCCCGTGTGTGGATCAGCTGCACATTGGCACGCAGGGCCACAATGCCGGCGCTGCGCGATGCACCGGCCCGGATCATCTCCTGGCAACCCCGGCCTGCCCGAGGCCGCGTCCTTCGTGCCATTACGGGTCAGCACCCCATGCAACGTGACAACCGCGCCCCTCCGCCGCCCGGCCTTCCCTTCGACGGCCGATCCGGTAGGCTCTTGCGTAAATAAACACCGAGGAACCGAACCCATGAGCGAACTCCGCACCATCGCCACCGGCCTGCGCTTTCCCGAAGGTCCCGTGGTCATGAAAGACGGCTCCATCGTGCTGGTGGAGATCGAGCGCCAGACCGTGACCCGCGTGAAACTGGACGGCACGACCGAGGTCATCGCCTATACCGGCGGCGGCCCGAACGGACTGGCGGTGGGGCCGGACGGCGCCTTCTACGTCTGCAACAACGGCGGCTTTTCCTGGCGGCTGGAGATGAACCTGATGCGCCCGGCCGGGCCGGCGGCGTCCTACACCGGCGGTTCCATCCAGCGGGTCGATCCCGTGACCGGCGCGGTGACGGTGCTGTATGACCATTGCGGTCCGCACAAGCTGCTGGGACCGAATGACATCGTGTTCGACGGTCTGGGCGGGTTCTATTTCACCGACCTCGGCAAGGCCCGCGCCCGTGATCGCGACTGGGGCGGGGTCTATTACGCGCTGGCCGACGGTTCGAAGATCATCGAGGTCGCGCATCCCATCCTGACCCCGAACGGCATCGGACTCTCGCCGGACGGCAAGACCCTCTATGTCGCGGAAACCGAGACCGCCCGGCTTTGGGCCTGGGACGTGATCGCGCCGGGCGTGCTGGGCAAGGCGCCGTTCCCGTCACCGCATGGTGGCCGGTTGATGGTGGGCCTCGGCGGCTTCCAGCGCTTCGACAGCCTGGCGGTGGATGCGGAGGGCAATATCTGCGTCGCCACCCTGGTCAATGGCTCCGTCAGCGTGATCTCACCGGGCGGCGGGCTGATCCGGCAGGTGCCGATGCCCGACATGTTCTGCACCAACATCTGCTTCGGCGGGCCGGACCTGAAGACCGCCTATATGACCCTGTCCGGCACCGGCCAGCTGGTCGCGATGGACTGGCCGGAAGCGGGGCTGCGGTTGGAGCATGAGGCGTGATCCACAGCCATCCGGCGGCAGCCGCGATCCGTGAGATCAGCTCGATGCGATCCTGGCGCAGTTCGACCGCATTCCCGACCTGGCGGACCCGGTCGAGCTGCTGGAGTGGGATGAGCGCGGCCTTCAGCGAAACAGACATCATGAGGGCCTGATTGCCGTCTCTACCCCGCCCGCACCAGCCGATGCTGCTTCCGCCCGGCCGACAGCTTGATCGCCCCGTCGCGCATATCGGCGAGCGAAATCACCTGCCCCTCGCCGGTCACCGCGACATCGTTCACCCGCGCCCCGCCGCCACGGATCAGCCGCCGCGCTTCGCCGTTCGACGCGGCCAGCCCCGCGACGGTGAACAGACGGAACGCCGGCACGCCCTCGGTCAGTTCCGCCAGGGGGACTTCGACGCTGGGGAGCGACTCCGCCGCCGCCCCTTCCTCGAACGCCAGACGGGCGGTCTCGGCGGCGGCGGCGGATTTCTCCGTACCATGCGCCAAAGCAGTCGCGGCATTGGCGAGGACCTTCTTCGCCTCGTTGATTTCCGCCCCGCCGAGCGCTTCCAGCCGGGCGATTTCGTCCAGCGGCAGGTCGGTGAACAGGCGCAGGAAGCGCCCGACATCGGCGTCTTCGGTGTTGCGCCAGAATTGCCAGTAGTCGTAAGCGGACAGCCGGTCATCCGTCAGCCACATCGCACCCTGCGCGGTCTTGCCCATCTTGGCGCCGGACGCGGTGGTGATCAGCGGCGTGGTCAGACCGAATACCGGCTTGGCGTCGGTGCGGCGCGTCAGCTCCATCCCGGACACGATATTGCCCCACTGATCCGAGCCGCCAATCTGCAAAGCCACACCCATGCGGCGGTTGAGCTCACGGAAGTCGTAGCTCTGCAGGATCATGTAGTTGAATTCGAGGAACGTGAGCGGCTGTTCCCGATCCAGCCGCAGCTTCACGGAATCGAAGCCCAGCATGCGATTGATGGTGAAATGCGTGCCAACATCGCGCAGCAGGTCGATATAGCCGAGCTTGTCGAGCCAATCCGCGTTGTTGACCATGATGGCATCCGACGGGCCCTCGCCGAACCGCAGGAAAGGGCCGAAGCACCGCTTGATGCCCGCCATGTTGGCCGCGATCTGCGCATCGGTCAGCATCTGGCGCGACTCGTCGCGGCCGGAGGGGTCACCGATCCGGGTCGTGCCCCCGCCCATCAGGACGACAGGCTTATGCCCGTGCTTTTGCAGCAGGCGCAGGATCATGATCTGCACCAAGCTGCCGACATGCAGGCTGTCGGCCGTGCAATCGAACCCGATATAGGCCGATGCCGGCCCCGCCGCCATGATGGCGTCCAGCGCCTCCAGGTCGGTACACTGATGGATAAAACCCCGATCGGTCGCTTCACGCAGGAAGGCGCTGGCAGGCATGGCGGCAAACCCGTTATCTGATAGGAGGCGGCAGTTATCACAGACAGCGGAGAACGGAAAATGCCTCGCACGATCGGTCTCATGAGCGGCACATCCCTGGACGGGGTCGATGCGGCCTGGATCGAAACCGATGGGGAAACGGTCTTCGCCACCGGCCCGTCCGTCACGATCCCCTATGAGCGGAAAATGCGGATCGACCTGCGGCGCGCGCTCGACATCGCCGGGTCCATGCCCGCCGATAGCATGCTGCTGAAATCGATCGTCGCACGCATGACCGATATTCACGCTGAAGCCGTGCAGGAGATCGGGCGGCCAGCCGATTTGATCGGGTTTCACGGCCAGACGATCCTGCACAAGCCGGAGAAGCGGCGAACCTGGCAAATCGGCGACGCCGCCGGTCTGGCGCAGCGCCTCGGCCTGCCGGTGGTCTACGATTTCCGCTCAGCGGATGTCGCGGCGGGTGGGCAGGGTGCGCCGCTGGTGCCGATCTTCCATGCGGCACTGGCGCGGGATCTGCCGAAGCCGCTGGCGATCCTGAATATCGGCGGCGTGGCCAATGTCACCTTTCTGGGCCCGGATGGCGCGATTCTCGCCTGCGATACCGGCCCCGGCAATGGCCCGCTGGACGATTGGGCCAAGCGCCACACCGGGGAGGCTTTCGACAAGAACGGCGCGCTGGCGCTGGCGGGTAAACCCGACCCCGCCGTCTTAGAGCGCCTGCTTGCGCACCCCTATTTCGCCCGTCCTGCGCCCAAATCGCTCGATCGGCTTAGCTTCAATCTGGCAATCGGCGAAAGCGGGCTGGACGCACTTTCGCCCGCGGATGGCGCGGCGACGCTGGCCGCGTTTACCGCTGGCGCGGTTGCCGCGACCCGCCTGCCGGCAACCCCGCTTCGCTGGCTGGTCTGCGGCGGCGGCCGACATAATCCGGCGATCATGGCCGCCTTGCGTGATGCGCTTGGCGTGCCGGTCGAAGCCGTGGAGACCGTGGGCTGGGATGGTGATGCGTTGGAGGCGCAGTGCTTCGGCTTCCTCGCCGCACGGGTGGCAGCAGGATTACCGATCAGCTTTCCCGGGACGACGGGCGTCAAGGCGCCGATGACAGGGGGGAAGATCATCCACCCGTGACAGCAAATACAATCCTGGCCGGGCGGCTTACCGCGACCCGGCCAGAACGTTCAGTGTCAGTCGGCTGCGAGCGCCATCTGACGGCGGGCAATGGCCCGGCCACAATGGTCTTCCACCGCGTCCGCCACCTGCTCGGCATGCGAAGCGAACACATGGTCGGCGCCTTCGAACACGCGATAGTCCACATGGACGTTCTTTTGCGTATTCAGCTTGTCGACCAGCTTGCGTACCGCCGGCTCCGGCACGAGTTCATCGGCATCGCCGTGAACCATCAGCCCGCCGCAGGGGCATGGCGCCAAAAATCCGAAATCATAATGATTCGCGGGCGGCGCGACGCTCACCCAGCCGGAAATCTCCGGCCGGCGCATCAGCAATTGCATACCGATGAAGGCGCCAAAGGAATAACCGGCGATCCACAGCCCGCCATGCGACGGGTTGACGGCCTGCATCCAATCCAGCGCCGCAGCGGCATCACCGATTTCGCCGATGCCGCCATCGTAACGGCCTTGGCTGCGTCCGACCCCGCGGAAATTGAATCGCATCACGGAGCAGCCCAGTTTTTGGAAGGACTGATACATTGCGTATGTGATACGATTATTCATAGTCCCGCCGTGCAGCGGGTGCGGGTGGAGTATCAGGGCCACGGGGGCTCCCGTCTCCTTGGAATGGTGATAACGACCTTCGAGCCGGCCATCTGGGCCGGCAAACATCACCTCGGGCATGGCAATCCGAAACCTGTCTGCTATCGTACCCGGCGGCACATCGGCGAAAACCCCCTTGGTTCCACCCTGCCCGTCGGTCCCCAATTGAACACGCTTACCATCCGGCCATCACAACAGCCGAAGGCCGAACCGCTCTTACCGGTGCGGATGAGCGCACCGAAGACTATCTGCATCCCGTTCGCCACTTGCTCCTTGCCCTTTGACTCAGAGCGTGCCGCGCAAATTGTTGACCGTTTTAGTCGGCTATTGTAGCTTGCGCGCGGTAGAGCAACCGGTATCGGGTTCGCGTTTTCTCCTCCGTTCTCTCAGCGCCCTCGGATGCGCTGATCCAGGAGCGGCTGAACCCCGGAAGCAACTGCCTCACCGGGGCGGGGCGCACTATAGGACAAGCACCCCACTCCATTACAATGGAATTGTCGCATGGCTTTCATGTTCCTGCGTGAGACGATCAAGACGTACCGAGAGAGGGATCCCGCGGCGCGATCCTATCTTGAGGTCATTCTTTGCTACCCAGGCGTGCATGCTGTGATATGGCATAAACTTTCACATGCATTATGGAGCCATAAACTGTATTTATTGGGACGTTTTTCGTCTCATATTGCACGATGGTTAACTGGTATCGAGATTCATCCCGCCGCAAAAATTGGCCGCCGCCTCGTCATCGACCACGGTATGGGGGTCGTAATTGGTGAAACCGCCGAAATTGGGGACGACTGCTATATCTACCATCAGGTCACATTGGGCGTGGCGCGCACCATGGGCGGCAAGCGCCACCCAACCGTCGGCAACAATGTGATCATCGGCACGGGCGCCAAGATCCTCGGCCCGATCACCATCGGCGATAACGCCCGCGTCGGGTCCAACGCCGTTGTCGTCGATCCTGTACCGCCTGATACCACCGTCGTCGGCATGCCCGCGCGTCCGGTGGAACGGCGGGTGAAACCAAATCCGCAAAGTTTCGATCCATATGGTATGCCCTGCGACGGCAGTCCCGATCCAGTTCAATGTGAAATTGAAACACTCCGCGCTGAGCTGGCGGAACTGGAGGCGAAAGTGGCCCGCCTGGCCAATCATCAGACGCGCCAGCGACTGGACGCCGCGGAGTAATCATGCAGCTCACAACCCGAGGCCGCTACGCCGTCATGGCGATGGCCGATCTCGCGGCGCGCCAAACGGCGGGCTGCGATTGTGGACCGGTGTGTTTGGCGGAGATCGCCGAACGCCAGCAACTCAGCCTGTCCTATCTGGAACAACTCTTCGGCAAACTGCGCCGGGCGGGCCTCGTCGCCTCCGCGCGCGGCCCGGGTGGCGGGTATCGCCTGGCCCAACTGCCGCAGGATATCCATATCGCGGCCGTGGTTGCCGCGGTCGATGAACCGATCCATGCGACCCGCTGCGAAACGGGGAGCGGCGGCTGCATGGCCGGACCCGGCGGCGGTGGCGGGGCGGAGAAGTGTCAGACCCATGATCTTTGGTTCGAATTGGGCCGCCAGATCGAGCTGTTCCTGAACGGCATTACCCTGGCCGACATCGTGGCCGGACGGGTACGCGGCCGCGCGGTCGCAGTACCGGCATCGGGTGGGCTGGCGGCGGCGCTGGCGGCGGAATAGAAATGCATTACCTCGACGCCAATGCCACCGAGCCGCTCCGCCCCGAGGCGCGTGCCGCCATGATCAAGGCGCTGGATATCGGCGGCAACCCGTCCTCGGTCCACGCCACCGGCCGGGCCGCACGCCGCGTGATGGAAGATGCGCGGGAGGCTCTGGCAGCCCGTTTCGGTGGGGAGGCGGGCGATCTCGTCTTCACCGCCGGTGGCACCGAAGCCGACGCGCTGGCTATCCATGGCCTCGGCCGAGGCCGCCGGCTCGTGATTGGCGCGACCGAACATGACGCGGTCCGTGCCGCCGCGCCCGAAGCCGCAATCATCCCCGTACACGCCAACGGCCTGATCGATCTCGGCGTTTTGGACACGGTGCTGGCCGCAACGGGGCCGGCGCTGGTCTGCCTGATGCTGGCGAATAATGAGACCGGGACGATCCAGCCAATTGCGGAAGCGGCCACTCTCTGCCGCGCACATGGGGCACTCCTGCATGTGGATGCCGTCCAGGCGGCCGGGCGAATGCCGGTTAGTCTGAAAGGGTTGGGCGCGCATTCACTGGCCATCTCCTCCCACAAACTTGGCGGCCCCATCGGCGCGGGCGCGTTGCTGCTGGCGCCAGAGGTCACAGCCATCTCGCCCCTGATCCGCGGGGGCGGCCAGGAACGTGGACGGCGCGGCGGGACACCCCCGGTCGCCACGATCGCCGGTTTCGCCGCCGCCGCGCTGGCCCCGGAAGGGGCAACCGATCTGGGCGCCCTGCGCGACCGGGCCGAGGCAGCGGCCCTGGCCTCGGGCGCAACCATTATCGGCTGCGATGCGCCGCGTTTGACGAACACAACCTGCCTCGCTCTGCCTGGCGCGCGCGCTGAGACGCAAGTGATCGCGATGGACCTCGCTGGCGTCATGGTGAGCGCCGGCGCGGCTTGCAGTTCCGGCAAGGTCGCGGAAAGCCATGTGCTGGCGGCCATGGGTCTGGGTTCTCTGGCCGGGCAGGCGATCCGGGTGTCGTTGCCGTGGAATGCGGCGCGGGCGAGCATCGACGCCTTCGCCGAAGCGTACGCACGCATGGCGGACCGGATGCGCGCGGGTCTGGTTCCGCGCGCGGCGTGACCCCAGAATAATGCGCATGACCGAAGCCCCGCCCCGCCCCAATCGCCCCGTCTATCTGGATAATCAGGCCACGACCCGCTGCGACCCGCGCGTGCTGGCGGTGATGCTGCCCTATTTCTCCGAAGAATACGGCAACCCCGCCAGCGCCGAACACGTCATGGGCCATATCGCGGAAAAAGCGGTCGAAGACGCGCGCAGCCACATCGCCGCGCTTCTCGGTGCGGATCCGCGGGAGATCGTGCTGACCTCGGGTGCGACCGAGAGCAACAACATCGCCATCAAGGGCGCCGCCCGCCACGCCAAGGCCACGGGTGACGCGCGCCGGCGCATCATCACCGTCGCCACCGAGCATAAATGCGTGCTGGAATCGGTCGCGGACCTGGCCGATGAAGGGTTCGAGCCGATTGTGCTGCCGGTCGGTGCCGATGGGTTGTTGGACCCGGTGATGTTGCGCGACGCCCTGACCGTTCCCACCCTGCTGGTCAGTGTCATGGCGGTGAACAACGAGATCGGGGTCATTCAGGACATCCAAGGCCTGGCCCGGATCGTCAAAGACGCCGGCGCCCTGTTCCATACCGATCTGGCCCAGGCGACGGGCAAGATCCCGCTGGATTTGACCGGGTGGAAGGTCGATCTGGCCTCCGTCAGCGGTCATAAGCTCTATGGCCCCAAGGGAGTCGGGGCCCTGTTCGTCCGCCGCCGCCCAAGGGTCCGGATCGCGCCGTTGTTCTCCGGCGGCGGGCAGGAGCGTGGATTGCGTTCCGGCACCCTGGCGCCACCCCTGATCGTGGGGCTGGGCGAGGCCTGCCGGCTGGCGGCGCTGGAAATGGCGGATGAGGCGGCCCGGATCGCCGCGCTTCGGACGGATCTGCTCACGCGGCTGCGCACCGGCATGCCCGCGCTGGCGGTAAACGGCAGCGCCGAGGCCCGCATCGCTGGCAACCTGAACCTGACATTCCCCGGCGCCACGGCAGCCGACTTGATGAAGCGTGTGCCGGATCTGTGCGTCTCGACCGGTTCGGCATGCTCGTCCGCGGACGTTGAACCATCCTATGTGCTGCGCGCGCTGGGCCTGACCGATGAAGCCGCCGCCCGCACCTTGCGTCTGGGCATTGGACGCTTTACCTCGGCCGCCGACATTGAATACGCCGCCGCCGCGCTGATCGCGGCCCATGAAGGGGCCTCGGCCCCGGCGGCAACCTCCCCCCATTCGTAAGGCTGCCCCATGCCGAAGATGACTTTCATTGAGCGCGACGGAACCCACCGCGAAGTGGACGCCCCGAACGGCCTGTCGGTCCTTGAGATCGCGCACAAGCACGATGTCGATATCGAGGGCGCATGCGAAGGCTCGCTGGCCTGCTCCACCTGCCATGTCATCGTCGATGCCGGCTGGTTCGCGCGGCTTGGCAAGGCAACCGAGGACGAGGAAGACATGCTCGACCTGGCGTTCGGACTGACCGAGACCTCCCGCCTGGGCTGCCAGATCGTCATGAGCGACAAGCTCGACGGCCTGGTCGTCAAGCTGCCGGCCGGCACCCGCAACGTGATGGGCTGAGAGAACACCATGCGCGTCGTCGTCGCGATGTCCGGGGGCGTCGATAGCTCCACCGTTGCCGGGCTTCTGCATGAGGCCGGGCATGAGGTCATTGGCGTGACGCTGCAGCTGTACGACCATGGCGCGGCTGTTGGACGCAAGGGCGCCTGCTGCGCCGGGCAGGACATCCACGACGCACGCCGGGTCGCGGACCGCCTTGGCATCGCCCACTACGTGATCGACGCCGAGGCCCGGTTCGCGAAAGCGGTCATCGCCGATTTCGCCGACAGCTACGCCGCCGGGGAAACGCCGGTGCCCTGCATCCGCTGCAACCAGACGGTAAAATTCGCCGATTTGACCGCCATGGCCCAGGAACTGGGGGCCGAACGGCTGGCAACCGGGCACTATGTCCGCCGCATTGACGGGCCGAATGGCGCGGAATTGCACCGCGCGGTGGACCCGGCCCGCGACCAGAGCTGGTTCCTGTTCGCGACCACGCAGACCCAGCTTGACGCCTGCCTGTTCCCGCTTGGTGACATGCAAGACAAGCGGGCCGTGCGCGATGTCGCGGCGCGGCTTGGCCTCGCGGTGGCGGACAAGCCCGATAGCCAGGATATCTGTTTCGTGCCGTCCGGCAGCTATGCCGAGGTTGTCGCGAAACTCCGTCCCGACGCCATGCTGCCGGGGGAGATCGTGACCGCCGACGGGCGCGTTGTCGGCCAGCATGACGGCATCGCCCGTTTCACCGTTGGCCAGGGCAAGCGCCTGGGCAATGCCGCGATGGATGCAGGCACCCGCCAGATGGTCCTCGCCACCGACCCCGCAACGCGACGCATCCTGATCGGCCCGCGCGGCACCGGAACCGACACGGTGCGGCTTCGCGACGCCAACTGGCTCATCCCCCGGCCCGAGGCACCGCTGCGCTGCGCCGTGAAGCTGCGGGCGCGCGATGAGCTGCGGCCAGCATCGGTTGAGGCGACCGCCGATGGCGCGATTGTCCGGCTGGACGCCGCCACCATGCCGGCCCCCGGACAGGCCTGCGTGTTTTACGACGGGGACCGGGTGCTGGGCGGCGGCATTATCTGCCGGGCGATGTCGTAGCCGCATATCCACTCAATGGGGGCATCTCGCGTAATTGTCCGGCCAGCCAGATGGTCAGCCGTTTCGCGCCTTCGTAATTCAGGTGTTCCGGGTCGAACCACACGGTTGGGTCAGTCAGTAAGTCCGCCGGCGGAGTCAATATCCGGCCATAGGCCGCCGGCAACGCGCTGGGCACCGGCGGTTCCGGGGTGCCGAATCCCGGCATATACAGAAACACGACGGGAACATCGTTTTTCTTTGCATGTTCGATCATGCTGACAAGATATGTTTCGTTATAATGCCACATTATCCATCCAAAACTGCCCGCGTAAGATTGTGCCTTCTGGTGAAGGTTTTCGCGCGCCTTCGCAGCCTCCCGGATCAGGCGCGGCTGCGCCAGGGCCGTCGTGCGTGGCGGGCTCTTGGTGCCACCGCGCCCCATGGCGTAATAAGTATCGTTCCAATGATCCGCGACGTCCGACGGGCCCGATTCATCGGTCATAGTGGCCAGAAAATTGCGAACCTGCCGTCGCGGCAACCGCGCCCAGGCCGCGAATTGTTCCGGATTGCCCCAGGGCGCGCCGATTAAATCGCCGGCGTCCGCCAATTCACCAAAAGCGGGATGGGCCGCCCGTGCTTCGAGTGGCAGCAGTTCGATGACCAGCACGCGGGGCTTCTTCGCGCCGATGAGCAGGCGCGCGATGAGATCATGCATATCGTCGCCGAAATGGGGCAAAGCGAGATTGACGACATGCAGCCCCGGTCCAGCGCCGCCATTCAGCCCCTGCTCCAGCAGTACGCTGTCAACACCGTTCATGGTGTGCGACGTCCCGATGACCGCGACATCGATGGGGGTTTTGCTGACAACGATCCGATCGTAAATCCAACCCGCTTTCAGATAATCGGTGTCCCGCAGCAAATGAAAGCGCGCAGCGCGATCGGCCGGCAGGCACATGATCGCAATCAGGGCCGCGATTCCAGCGCCCAGGAACCCGAAAACCAGCCGGCGCAACGCCGCGCGGCTCGCTTGCGGCAAAGATGGGCGCGCCGCTGACTTGTCAGCCCCCTCGGTCAGAATTGCCAATAGAGGAACTCCCCACTATTGGAAATCGACATCAAACCCGCCAGCGCCACGCCCGCGGTCGCGGCGCCCCACCAAAAACCGGGCTGCCAACGAATCAGATGATGACCGCTTTGCTCCGCCCCTTCCTCCAGGACCGGCTTCCAGCCGCACAGAATTTCCTGGGTGTTGGGGGCGAGCAGCGCGATCAAGGACAGGCTGGCGATCCAGATCCAGGCGCCAGATAGATCGATGGGCGGGGCGCCGCCCACGGCACGGAACGAAAACATGCCGCCGAGAACCAATTGAGCGCCGTCAAACGTGGCAGCGCGGAAGAAGACCCACCCAACGACCACCCCGAGCATGGTGGCAGCCCAACAGATCATCTCCCCAAAACCGGACGCCGTCACCGCCGCCAGAAGCGGCGATCGACGGCACAACAGGCTGAAACCGTGATTGATGATCAGATAGAAGCCGTGCAACGCGCCCCAGGCGACGAAGGTCCAGTTCGCCCCATGCCACAGCCCGCCGAGCACCATCGTGAGAAACAGGTTCAGATACCGGCGCACCTGCCCATGGCGATTTCCGCCCAGTGAAATATACAGATAATCGCGCAAAAACCGGGACAATGTCATATGCCAACGCCGCCAGAATTCGACGATGCTGCGGGATTTATAGGGTGAATTGAAATTACTCGGGAAGCGAAGGCCGAACATGCGGGCGAGACCGATAGCCATGTCGGAATATCCCGAAAAATCGAAATATATTTGCAATGTATAAGCCAGCGTTCCAGCCCAGGCCACCGCGAAAGGCAGGCTGGCACCGTGCCCGGCGGCGGTGAAAACCCCGGTCGCGTAAGGGGCAACACCATCAGCCAGGAAGGCTTTTTTAGCCAGCCCCAGCGCGAATAACGTGCCACCGACCGCGATATCGGTCGCGCTTTGCGACATCTTCCCCATGCGCGGCACCTGCGGCAGCAGTTCAGACAGGCGCAGGATCGGGCCCGCGACGAGGCGGGGAAAGAACATGACGAACAAGCCAAACCGGATGATGTTTCGCTCAGCCACGCCGCCTCTGCGGACATCGACCAGGTAGCCAATTTGTTCAAATGTGAAGAACGAGATGCCAAGAGGCAGAATGGTGTTCAATATGGGCAGATCGAGTCCAGCCGTGGCGTTCAAACTGGAAGCCAGAAAACCGGCATACTTATACCAGCCAAGCAGCAGCAGGTTTGCCGTTACCGCGATGGCCAACCACCGGCCCGCCGCACGCTCCTGGCGCGCCAGAGATGCGTCCGCGATCAGTAGGCCGGCGCCGAAATTTAATCCCACTGAAAGAAGCAGAAGCACCAGAAACCGCGGATCCCAACTGGCATAAAACGCGAGAGACCCAAGGACAATCGCCGCGACACCACCACGGGCGCCAAACCACCGGTTTGCAAACGTAAATACCGTGAGGCACAGAGGCAAGAATAAAAAGATGAAGCCGTAAGAATTGAACAGCATACGGATACCTATATTCCGGCCATAAGCAGCGCACACCCTGCCCGACTCCCATTAGCAACCCCGGATGTGACCGACAACGGGCTTCCTACTCGTCCCGCCGGGGGCGGGCCAGCAGGTCCGCCATCGCCTGCGCCAGCGTCGTCTGTCCCGCCAGCATCGCCGCGACCGCCGCGCAGATCGGCATGTCCACGCAAGCCGCCCGCGCGACCAGCGCCGGGGCGGTCATCACACCCTCTGTCACCGTGCTACGGCCTGCCAGAATGTCGGCCAGCCGCTCACCGCGCCCCAGCGCCAGCCCCAGGCTGAAATTGCGGCTCGCCGCACCGGTGCAGGTCAGCAGCAGGTCGCCCAGACCGGACAGGCCCATCACGGTCTCAGCCCGCCCGCCCAACGAGACAGTCAACCGGCCAAGTTCGGCGAGGCTGCGGGTGATCAGCGCGGCGCGGGCGTTTTCCCCCAGACCCGCACCAATGATCGCACCGGCGGCGATGGCGATGACGTTCTTCGCCGCCCCCCCGATTTGCGCCCCGACCGGGTCATCATTGCCATAGAGCCGGAACGAGGCGGTCGTCAGCATCGCACCAATCCGGTCCCGGCACGCAAGATCGGTGCTGGCGATGACGGCGGCGGCGGGCATGCCTTCCGCGACCTCATGCGCGAAATTGGGGCCCGTCAGCACGGCGCTGGGCCGGCCAGGGTGAAGTTCGGCCAGGACCTCCAGGGGGAAGCGCGATGTGGCGGCCTCAACGCCCTTGGCACAGATCGCGATCGGGGACGCGTCGCGCGCCAGCTGCGCGGCGATGCCGCGTAGGTGTTGCATCGGCACGGCCAACAGGATCGCGTCCGCCGTCGCTGGCAGCTGCCCGGTGACACGGATCGTGCCCGGCAGTCTGATGCCAGGCAGGCGGGGGTTGATGCGACTCTGCTCAATAGAAGCCGCATTCGTGGGATCGCGTGCCCAAAGCGTAACCTGCCGCCCGGCCCGCGCGGCCTGGATCGCCAGCGCCGTGCCCCAGGCACCCGCACCAATCACCGCAACATCATTCATCGCAAAGACGCACCACCGAAGTCCCCTGCCCCGGCTCGCCTGTGCCAATCGCGGACAGCAGGGCGTCCAGAATAACCGGTGCCTCAACCTCGAAGCGGTAGGGCGGGTTGATGACCAACAGGCCACAGCCGTTTAGCCGGGACGGATCGAGCGGCTCCCGCAGCAGAAACTCCGCCGTGACGATGTCGCGGATGCCGCTGCCGCGCATGGTGTCGAGGAACTGCCGCACCCGCGCCAGCTGTTTGACCGGATACCAGGCGGCGAAGACCCCGGTAGGAAACCGGGAATGACCCAGCTTCAGGCCCGCGGCGAGGTTGGCGAACTCCTCCGGATCCTCGAACGGCGGGTCGATCAGGATCAGTCCACGCTTTTGTTTGGGCGGCAGCAGGCCGCGCAGCGCTTCCCAGGCGTCGCGATGGTGGACCGATACCGCCGGATTAAGGGCAAATAAACCGCGCAAATCGCGCACGTCTTCATCATGCAGCTCACAACAGGCCAGGCGATCATCCGGGCGCATCAACGCTTCGATCAGGGAAGGTGAGCCGGGATAAAGTCCGAG
>CAIUPC010000637.1 GCA_903900905.1 uncultured Acetobacteraceae bacterium | reverse complement strand
TTCACGTTTTCGGGTGATTCCACTTCAAACGATCACGCTCTAATCGCTGCCTTGGGGCGCGCGGAAGCCACCGACGCCGCGTTCGATGTCGGTGACGTGGCGGGGGAGGAAGCCGGTGACGTCGCGGACACCGCAGGAATGGGCGATGATTTCCACCTCATCGCGCATGCGTTCGGCATAGCGGGCCACGCGCACCGCCTTGTCGGTCGGGTCCAGGCCGGAGATCAGGCTTTCCTTCGACGATGTCACCCCGGTCGGGCAATTGCCGGAGCCGCATTTCATCGCCTGGATGCAGCCAAGGCTGAACATGAAGCCGCGCGCGGAGGACACGAAATCCGCGCCCATGCACAGCGCCCAGGCGACCTTGTCCGGCGTGATCAGCTTGGCCGAGGCGATGATGCGCACCCGCTCGCGCAATCCGTTCCGGTCCCGCGCGGCGACCACCAAAGGTAGCGCCAAGGTTATCGGCAGGCCGACATAATCCATCAACGGGGCGGGAGCCGCGCCCGAGCCGCCCTCGCCGCCATCGATCTGCACATAGTCCGGGCAACCTTCGGGATGGGCGACGCAATCGCTGAACCATTCGTCCAGGAAGGCCGGCTCGCCGAGCACGAACTTCACCCCGACCGGCTTGCCAGTGACGGTGCGGACCCGGTTCACGAAATCGCCGAGTTCGCGGATCGAGCCGATATCGGTATGCCGGTTGGGGCTGATACTGTCCTGGCCCATGGGGATTCCGCGGATGGCCGCGATCTCGGCGGTGACCTTGATCCCGGGCAGGATGCCGCCCTTGCCGGGTTTGGCGCCCTGGCCGAGCTTGACCTCGAACATCCGGACGTTTTCATGCGCGGCGAGTTCGCGCAGCTTCGCCTCCGACAGATTGCCGTTGGCGTCGCGGGCGCCGTATTTGGCGGTGCCCATCTGCATGACGACATCGCAGCCGCCTTCCAGATGGTAGGGTGCAAGCCCGCCTTCGCCGGTCGCCATCCAGACCCCCGCCATTTTCGCCCCGCGTGACAGGGCGGACACCGCGGCGTGGCTGAGCGCGCCGTAGCTCATGCCACTGATATTGAAGAAGCTTTTGGCGTGATAGGGTTTTTGGCTGGCGCCTGGGCCCTCGGCGATGCCGATCATTTTGCCGGGGTAGCCGCGCTTTTCCTCCTCCAGGACCGCGAAAGCGGCGTTACGGAAGACAAAGCTTGGCACGTTTTCGCTGCCGAAACTGCGGAGGTTGGACACGCCCTTGGCCGAACGATAGACCCAGCTGCGTTCCAGCCGGTTGAACGGGCGTTCTGACCAATCCGGAAGATATTGATATTGCCGCATATATTCGCCCATCGTCTCAGCGAAATAGCGGAAATAGCCGATAATCGGGTAGTTGCGCAGGATTGTATGCGACGTCTGGCGCTTATCGTGGGCGTAAAGCAGCGCCAGGCCGATGAGTATCAGCACAGCGAGTAAAACGAAGGTCATCATGGGCGTCCTCCTTGTGAACAAGGTATTGACCCCATTCTGCGCCCTTTGTGACAGGACGGCAGAAAATTCTTGTTACATTTCGGAAGTGGGGGACAGTTGCTGTGTTTTCATCACAATGCGTACCGGGATGCGGACAGGATCCGCGATGCCCACCGATACGGCCTTGCCAGGGCCCTCACTCTCCGTGACCAGCACAGCTGGGATGGTCAGCCGGTCATGAGCAGGAATTGACGCGCGATCATTGGCCATCGGGGTTCTTTCATGTTCCTTTTTTGTTCTTATAATGAGGATGGGCAAATGGCAAGCAAAAAGAGGTTCAGGAGCAGGGATATCGCCTCTGGCGATTGCGCTGTAGCCCGGTTGGGCCGCGGTCCTGAAAAACCGCCATCCCCGGGCTTGTCCCGGAGACCAAGGTTTCGGCCTCTGCCGCGATAGGTCCCCGGGACAAGTCCGGGGATGACGGTGGGCGCCGGCGCGGGGGCCAATTCGCGGCCCCAGGCGACTTCCTGCTGGATCGTGCTAATCTGGTACATCACACAAACCGAGGGAGCCCAAACGTGACCGATCAACCAGGCCTGTTCGATATTATCCAGACCACCCGTTCGATGCGCCGGCTGAAGCCGGATCCCGTGCCGGATGCGCTGATCCACAAGATCCTCGAAGCCGGATCCTGCGCCGCGAATGGCGGCAATACGCAGAAGTGGCGCTTCCTGGTGGTCAAGGACCCCGCGATCAAGAAGGCCGTGCAGGTCTGGTACAAAAAGGCCTTCGATGAGGTTGTCGGCCCCCGCTACGCCGGCAGCGCCCCGCCTCCGGGTGTGACAGGCGATAAGTACCATCGTCAGCATGGCGCGGTTGAGTATCTGACCGAGCATTTCCATGAGGCCCCGGTCTGGATCGTCGCCTGCATCGACGAAGGCCCCAATCCGCCGCCGCGCTGGGCCGGCGCCTCCATCTATCCGGCGGTGCAGAACATGCTGCTGGCGGCGCGGGCGCTTGGCCTGGGCTCGACCTTGACCACCCGCCATCTGCTGTTTGAAGCGGAGACCGATGGCGCATTGGGCCTGCCGCCGGGCGTGCGTTCCTACGCCATCCTCCCCATCGGTTATCCAATGGGCAAATTCGGACCGGTCGGCCGCGGCAAGCTGGCCGATTTCGTGTACCAGGACCGTTGGGGCCAGCCTTACATCACGGAGTGAGTGAGTTGCGTCCGGCCTGAAAATCGCCGACCGTCTCCCCCAAGAAGAGAATTGGGGGAGACGACGATGCGCAGCCGGTTCGGCCGTATTGTGGCGATGATTGGTATCCTGATCGCTGGCGCGGGCAGCAATGCGCTGGCCCAAAAGCGCGGCGGCGTGCTGACAATGCCGCTGCTGGACTCGCCCGCCAGCCCGTCGCTGCATGAAGAGGCGACGGTCACGGTCGTGGTGCCCTTCATGGGGCTGTTCAACAACCTCGTCGTCTATGATCAACACAAAGAGCGCAACGAGGATTCGACGATCGTCCCCGACCTCGCGACCGCGTGGTCGTGGGACAGTACCCGGACCAAACTGACCTTTACCCTGCGAGACGGGGTGACCTGGCACGATGGCAAACCGTTTACCGCCGATGACGTGAAGTGCACCTGGGACATGGTCTCCGGCCTCGCGCCCGGGAAAATCCGCAAGAGCCCGCGCAAGGAGTGGTTCGCCAACCTTGAGAGCATCTCCGTCTCTGGCAAGCTCGGGGTGACGTTCAACCTGCGGCGGCCGCAGCCGTCGATGCTGGCGATGCTGGCCTCGGGGTATTCGCCGGTCTATCCGTGCCACGTCTCCTCCGCCGAGATGCGCACCAAGCCTATCGGCACCGGCCCGTTCCGCTTCGTCGAATACAAAATGAACGAGATCATCCGGCTGGAGCGTAATCCCGGTTATTGGAAGCCAGGCCTGCCCTATCTCGATGGGATCGAGGTGCCGGTGGTGACCAGCCGGGCGACCCGCATGCTGGGCCTGGTGACGGGCAAATACGACATCAGCTTTCCAACCGACCCGACGGTCGGACTGGTCCGCGACCTCGCCCAGCAGGCCCCGCAGGTTCAATGCAAACTCCGTTCAATCGGCAACTCGAATCTGATCATCAATCGCGAAGCGCCGCCTTTTGATAACGCCGATATTCGCCAGGCCCTGGCGCTGACCCTGGACCGCCACGCGTTCAACACGATCATGAATGAGGGCGTTGACGGCATTGGCGCCTCGATGCTGTTTGAACCGGATGGCATCTGGGGGGTGCCGCCGGCGATGCTGGCGACATTCCCGGGCTATGGGAGCGATATCGCGGCCGCGCGGGGGCAGGCGCGGGCCTTGATGGCCAAGGCCGGTTATGGGCCGGACAAGCGCCTGCCGGTGAAGATTTTCACCCGCAACCTGTCCACCTTCCGCGATCCCGCGCTGATTCTGGCGGATCATCTGAAGGAGATTTTTATTGATGCGGAGTTGGATGTGGTGGAGACGCCGCAGTTCTATAATCGCGTGTTTAAGAAGGACTACCAGATCGGGATGAACGCGACCGGTTACTCCCTGGATGACCCGGATCAGGTGTTTTACGAGAATTACGGCTGCGGCAGCCTTCGCAACTATACCAATTATTGCAACCGCGACATCCAGGCGCTGTTCGATGCGCAGTCGCAGGAAGCGGACGTGGCGAAGCGCAAGACCATGGTTTGGGAAATCGAACGCCGGCTGCTGGAGGACGTGGCGCGGCCGGTGACCTATTTCGGCCAACAGGCGGGGTGCTGGCAATCATATGTCAAAAATTACGGGATCATGGTGAACAGCATCTATAATGGCTGGCGGTTTGAAGACGTTTGGCTGGATAAATAGACGGAGCGCCCGATTTTTGGCGCGGATCGGACTGGCCATAGCCGGCAAAAGGGCGATAATGGCGGGTCTGTCCGGTCGGATACCTATCAAAACAGGGAATAAAATATCCCATGCTTAATAAATGCCTCACTCTGGCGGGGGTGTTCCTTGCTGGCGGCCTCGCGCTCCATTCCGCCTCCGCGGCAACCTTGCGGTGGGCGAGCGATGGCGACGTCAACGCCATGGACCCGATGACCCGGCAGGAGACGGTGCAGCTGTCCTTCCTGGCCAATATTTACGAAACGCTGGCCCGGCGTAACCGCTCGTTGGAGCTGGAACCCGGTCTGGCGCTGTCATGGGAGCAGACCAGCCCGACGGTCTGGCGCTTCCATCTGCGCCCCAACGTCAAATGGCAGGATGGCTCCGCGTTCACCGCCGACGATGTCGTATTCTCCTTGCAACGCATCCAGGCGCCGAGTTCGTCGCTGCGGGCGCCGCTGTCGCCGGTGAAGGAAGCCCGTAAGATCGACGATCTGACGGTGGATTTCGAAACCCATCTGCCCGATCCGATCTTCGTGCAGGAACAGACCAATTTCCAGATCATGTCGAAGGCCTGGTGTGAGGCGCATAACGCGACCGTCCCGGCAACCATCGGCAAGGACGATAATTTCGCCCTGCATAATGCGATGGGCACCGGACCATTCCGCCTGGTATCGCGTGAACCCGACCGCCGTACGGTGATCGAGCGTAATCCGATCTGGTGGGACAAGGCGGAGCACAATCTGGATCGCGTTGAGTTCAACGTGATCTCCAGCGCACCCACGCGGGTCGCGGCGCTGCTGTCTGGCGAAGTCGACGTGGTCTATTCCGTGCCGCCGCAGGATCTGGCCCGGATCCGGCAGACGGCGGGCCTGAAAGTGGTGCAAACGGCGGAACTGCGCACCATCTACCTCGGCTTCAACCAGTCGCGGGAAGAGCTGGCGACGTCGGATGTGAAGGGTAAGAACCCGTTCAAGGATCAACGCGTGCGTCAGGCCGTTGCCCTGGCGATCGACGAACCGGCCATTGTCGCCAAGGTCATGCTGGGGCTTGGCCATCCGACCGCGCTGATGTGGGGGGCGGGCGTCAACGGCTATGACCTTGCGCTGGATGATCGCCAGAAGCCGGACCCGGCGAAGGCGAAGCAGCTGCTGGCCGATGCCGGCTATCCCAACGGCTTCACCGTCGGGCTCGATTGCCCGAACGACCGCTATGTGATGGACGAACAGATCTGCACCGCCATCGTGCCAATGCTGGCCCGGATCGGGATCAAGGTTGACCTGACGGCGCAGACCAAAACCAAGTTCTTCACCAAAATCCTGAGCCCGAACTACAACACCGACTTCTGGATGCTGGGCTGGACGCCATCGACCTATGACGCGCACAATGCGCTCTATACGCTGCTTGGCACCCGCGATGGCAAGCGTGGCGAGGTCAATGTCGGCGGCTATTCCAACCCCGCGCTCGACGATCTGATCACCAAGATCGGCCTTGAAACCGATCAAGCAAAGCGCGCGGACATGATCCGCCAGGCGGCGATCATCGCGAAGACGGATGTCGCGACGCTGCCATTGCACCAGCAGGTTGTTGTCTGGGCGGCGAAGGAGTCCGTCGATCTGGCGCAGCTGGCCGACAACACCTTCCCCTACCGCTACGTAAAAATGAAGTAAAACAGGTTGCTCCCGCGATAGGGGTTGCATAGCCTCCCATCAACGATCGGATGGGAGGCAGCGGTGACGCAGCGGCGCGATATAGGCGATCTGTTCGCGCAGGCGGCAGGGTTGGCCTCCGGCTATCGGGGGGCGATCGACGAGGCCTCGACGCCGCCGATGGACTACGCGGCCATGCTGGCGGCCTTTGATCTGCCAACCCCTGAAGCCGGCGCGCCGGCAGCGGCTGTGATCGCCGATTTGGCGACACGGGCACAGCCCGGGCTTCGCGCGATGACCGGCGGGCGCTTCTTCGGCTGGGTTATCGGCGCCTCTGAACCCGTTGGGGTGGCGGCGGATTTCCTGACTTCGGCCTGGGGGCAGAACACCGCGAATTACGCGGCCACGCCGGCCGCCGCCGCGGTCGAAACCGTGGTGGCGCGCTGGGTGCTGGAATTGCTCGATCTGCCGCGATCCGCCTCCGTCGGGTTCGTGACCGGCGCGACCATGGCCAATTTCGTGGGACTGGCGGCGGCGCGCGGTGCGGTGTTGCGCCGGGTTGGCTGGGATGCCGATGGCGACGGGCTGTTCGGTGCGCCGCCGATCACGGTGCTGATCGGGGATGACGCGCATACAACGGTTTTCTCGGCCTTGCAGTTCCTGGGGCTTGGGCACAATCGGGTGGTGCGGGTGGCGGCGGACGCGGATGGGCGGATGCGGGTGGACGCGTTCGCCACGGCGCTGGCTTCGTGCCAGGGGCCGATCATCGTGGTCTTGCAGGCGGGGCAATTGAACACCGGCGGTTTCGATCCCGCGGCGGCGATCATTCCGCTGGCGCATGCGCGCGGTGCCTGGGTGCATATTGACGGTGCCTTCGGCCTCTGGGCGCGCGCGGCACCGGCCGTCGCGCATCTGGCGGAGGGGTTTGATCTGGCGGATTCCTGGGCGACCGACGGTCATAAATGGCTGCAAACCCCCTATGACAGCGGTTACGCGATCGTGCGCGATGCCGAGGCGCACCGTTCGGCCATGACCATCGCCGCGAGCTATTTGCCCCCGGTCGCGGCGGGGGAGCGTGATCCCTCCCATTTCGTGCCGGAACTGTCCCGGCGGGCCCGGGGTTTCGCCAGTTGGGCGGTGATCCGCCATCTCGGGCGGGCCGGGATCGCCGCGTTGATCGAAGGGCATTGCCGTTTGGCCTCGCGCATGGCCACGTGCCTGGCGGCGGAGCCGGGGGTGCGCATCGTCAACGATGTGCGATTGAACCAGGTGATCGTGCGGTTTGGCGACAGCGATGCCGCGACCGAGGCCGCCATCGCCCGCATTCAGGCTGACGGCGTTTTGTTCGCGGGCGGTGCCCGCTGGCGTGGCCAGTGGGTGATGCGGTTGTCCGTGATCTCCGGCCCCACCACGCAGGACGATGCGGATCGGGCCAGTGAGGCGATTCTGAATGCGTGGCGGGTTGTGCGGGGGGCAAACGCGAGCGACGATTTGGCCAGGAACGCACAGGCGGGTTAACGTTACCCCCGAGGGACCCTTCGAAGGAGGCGCAGATGCAACGCGATGCCGAACTGGACGCATTCGCCGGTTTGATCCGTGAGGCCCGCCGGGTTGTTGTCTTTACCGGCGCGGGAATCAGCACCGAATCCGGCATTCCCGATTTTCGCAGCCCGGGTGGCACCTGGACCAAAATGAAGCCGATCGATTTTTCGGACTTCATGCGCTCCGACACAGCGCGGCGGGAAACCTGGCGCCGGCGCTTCGATATGGAGCCGCAGTTTCGTCAGGCGACCCCCAATCGCGGCCATCGCGCGGTGGCCGAGTTGATCCGGACCGGAAAGGCATCCTCGGTCATCACGCAGAATATCGATGGGCTGCACCAGGATTCCGGCATTCCCGACGACAAAGTCATCGAATTGCATGGCAACACCACCTACGCCCATTGCCTGGATTGCGGGCAGCGCTACTCGATCCCGGCCTTGCAGGTGGATTTTGAGCGTGACAGCATCGTGCCGAGCTGCGCCTGCGGCGGCTGGGTGAAAACGGCGACAATTTCGTTCGGCCAGTCGATGCCTGCGCGGGAGATGGGGCTGGCGCAGCGGGAGGTTCTGGCGGCGGATTTATGCATCGTCGTTGGGTCGTCGCTGGTGGTGTATCCGGCGGCGGGGTTCCCGGAGCTGGCGAAACGCAATGGCGCGGCTTTGGTGATTTTGAACCGCGACCCGACGGGTTTGGACGAAATCGCCGATCTTGTGGTCAATCGCGGGATTGGGGATGTGCTGGGTGCGGTTGTCGGCGTCGATTGACCCCCATTTTCCGCATAAAAATCGGCGGCGTTAACCTTTCCTAAACTTTTAATGTTCATGGTGAGGCTCCCACAAAAGGAGACCTCTGATGCGTTCGATCCTTGACGGACTATTCATAAAACCATATAACGATATAGACGATGGCGACGACGAGCCAGATCTGACCCCGACTGAGCTGGTTTGGGTCGGCAGCAGCCGCAAGGACCTCCGGTCGTTTCCGGACACCGTGCGGCGCAATTTCGGGGTCGCGCTGTTCGCGGTGCAGCTGGGGGATACGCCACCCTCGGCCAAGCCATTGAAGGGCTTTCATGGCGCGGGTGTGCTGGAACTGATCGAGGATTTTCGGGGCGATACGTATCGGGCCGTCTATACGGTCCGGTTCCCCGCCGCGGTCTATGTGCTGCATGCCTTCCAGCAGGAGTCCAAACGCGGGATCGCGACCCCGCGTACCGAAACCGACCTCGTCCGCCAGCGGTTGAAAGTGGCGGAAGAGCTTTACAATGGGACGTGCTGATATGGAAAAGACTCACGAACTCAGCAGCGGCAATGTCTTCGCCGATCTGGGGTTCCCGGATTCCGAGCAGGAACTGGTGAAGGCGAAGCTGACGGTGCAGATCTACCGTCTGCTGAAAGATCGCGGCTTGACGCAAACCGAAGCCGCACGGCTGTTGGGGACCACGCAGGCGCAGGTTTCCACGCTGATGCGCTGCAAGCCCACCTCCGTTTCCATCGGCCGGCTGATGGAGTTCCTGACGACGCTCGGGCAGGATGTGGAGGTCACGATCCGCCCGGCGAAGGAGCAGGACGTCGGGCGGATGTCGGTTCTGGTTAAGAGCTGACCCGCTCAAACACCGGCAGCGTCAGGTCGTCTTTCACCTTGTCGTATCCCACCTTGACCGGCAGGCCGACCCGCAGATCGGCTTGCGTGATGCCGCGCACCTGGGCATTCATGCGCACGCCTTCATCCAGGTCCACCGTCACCAGGATATAGGGTAGTTCGCCCTTGAAGCCGGGATGGAAGGCGTAATGGGTGATGGTCCAGCTGTGGACCTTGCCTTGGCCCGAAGCCTCGACCCATTTCACGTTCATCGAATAGCAGGAGTCGCAGACCGGCCGCGGATAATGCCGCACCTTGCCGCAATCGGCGCAGGCTTGCAGGCAGAGCCGCCCCTCTTGCAGACCCGTCCAATAAGGCTGGGTGTCAGCGGTGGGGGAGGGGACGAGTTTCTCGTAGTCAGACACGGGTTCAGCCCCTCCGCATGATGGCAAGGGCGCCGTCGCCCATATCGCCGTAGCCCGTTACCAGGCCAATCTCGGCATCGGTCACCTGGGCCGCCGCTTCGCCGCGCAGCTGACGCGTGAGTTCAACGATGTGGTTCATCCCCGCCATATGCGCCTGCGACAACAGCCCGCCATGGGTGTTCACCGGCAGGCGGCCGTTCAGGCCCAGCGCGCCGTTTTCCACGAAGCCGCCGCCTTCACCCTTTTTGCAGAAGCCGAGGTCTTCAAGCTGGCACATCACGATATAGGTGAAGCAGTCATAGACCTCCGCAACATCGATATCGCCCGGGGTGATCCCCGCCATCGCGAAGGCCTTGGGCGCGGCTTTGGCGAGGCCGAGCGTCGTCAGGTCCGGCCGCTGCGTGATGGCCGACGGCGAGTCCGGATGACCCTCCGCCACGCCCATCACCATGATCGGCCGCTTCGCCAGATCGCGGGCGACGTCCGGGGCGCTGATCACCACCGCCGCGCCGCCGTCGCTTTCCAGCGAGCAATCCAGCAGCCGCAGCGGGTCGGAGATCATGCGGGATGCCTGATGATCCTCGATCGTCATCGGGTTCTTCATCGTCGCATTGGGCTGCAAGGACGCATGGTAGCGCGTGGTCACCGCGATTTCCGCGAGCTGGCGGGACGTGGTGCCGTATAGCTCCATATGCCGGCGCGCCATCGGGGCATAAAGCTGCGCCGGGGCGATGGCGCCGAGCGGCATCTCGAACTCACCGATGGTGCGGAACTGCGGCATTTGCTGCACGCGGGTGCCGATGCGCCCGCCGGAATAGCCGGTGCGGCCGAGCGAGATCAGCACATGTTTGCAGATGCCGGCATCGATCACCGCCAGCGCGCACTGGATCGAGGCCACGGCCGAGGCGCCGCCCATCGGCGTGGTGGCGGAAAAGCGCAGGTCCTTGATGCCGAAATTGGTGATGAAATCCTCGGCCACCGCGCCATGGCCATAGGGGATCAGCCCGTCGATGTCGGTGGGCTTCAGGCCGGCGTCACGGATGGCATTCAGGGACGCTTCGAGCTGAAACGACAGCGCCGTGCGGTCGGTGCCGCGCAGATACTTTGTCTCACCGACGCCGGTGACGGCGCCTTTTTCGTACAGTGACATGGGCGATTGCTCCCGGGCATTCCTCGTGCCCGGGAGTGTCGGTTACGCGAAGTCGGTCGTCAATTCGGCGCGGACATCCTCGGCGATGATGGCCATGTGGCCGTAGTTGCGGTGGTTGAAGCCAAGCACCACCTCGGCGCCCGGGCTACAGAAGGCTGCGATCTGGTCGGCCGTGAAGGGGAAGTGCACGAACTGCACCGATGAGGCTTTGCCATCCTCGCGCGTGCGGTCCTGATCCGCTTCGGCGACACCCTTGATGGTTTCGCCGCCAACGCGGAGGAACGCCGATTCCTCGATCCCGCCCAGCCCGTCGAGCACCCGCTTGCGGCGGATGGGATCGCCGATTTCGATCATGAACGTGGCGGTGAGTTCGGAGCCGTTGGGGATCAGCGGGTTATAGGCTTCGAGTTCGCCTGGGATCTGCTCGGCGCCGCCCTTCTCGATGTAGAGCATCTCCTGAATCTGATGCCACATCGTGTCGTAGCACTCGAAGTAGAAGGTGACGTGGGGCCCGACCTCGACGCGGCGGTTGCGCTTTTTGGCGGTGATGTCGCGGCGCATCTGGGCGCGGTTCTTCGCGTATTCGGCGGCGGGGAGGATGTCGGCCGCGGTGATCGCGTGTTTGGGCATGGTGGTCTCCTGATGATGGCCGCTTCGGCTAGTCTATGTCACCACTGACGCACCGGCAGCGCGCCCACTCCGTCATGTCGACGCAGGTCGGCATCCATGACTTTGCAGAGTTCGGCCCGGAAAAGGCGTGGATGCCGACCTGCGTCGGCATGACGGGTAATGGTGGCCGGTCTGTCACTTATCGGAGGGCTCGTATTACGATCCCTCAAAACCATAGGCGCGGGCGATCAGCTGGATCGGGTGTGTCACCAGCTCCGGCTTCGGGCCGTCGCCGCCGAGCGCGTCGATTCCTTGCACGATATGCACCCCGGCCAGCGGGCATTCCGACATCACGAAGCCGGCGCCGTTGCGCCTGGCCTGCTGGGCGACGGGCTTGCCGACTTTCATCGCGACCGGGAACCATTCTTCCTTGAAGCCCCAGGAGCCGCCGTGGCCCGAGCAACGCTCGATCACTTTGACCGATGCCTTGGGGATCAGGCGCAGCATTTCGGCGCCTTTCTGGCCCATGTTTTGGGCCCGGGCGTGGCAGGCCATGTGCAGGGTCAGGGTGCCGCCGATGTTTTCCATCCCGGGTGCCATGCCTTCTTTCTTCGCGATATCAACGACATACTCGCTGATGTCGAAAGTGGCGCGGGACAGCGTGGCGATGTCGGGGTCATCGGGCAGGATCAGCTTCCATTCCGATTTCAGCATCAGCCCGCAGGACGGGACCAAAGCGATGATGTCATAGCCCTTCTCGATCCAGGGCTTCATCTCCGCCGCCACTTTCTTCGCGTTGGCGGCGACGTCGGCGATGCGGCCTTGTTCGAGCAGGGGCATGCCGCAGCAACTGGGGTAGACGATCTGGGTTTCAACCCCGTTCATCGCCAGCACCTGGCGGGCGGCGATGCCGACATGGGGTTCGTTGAAGTTCACGAAACAGGTGGCATACAGCACCGCCTTGCGGCCGAAGGCCGGGGCGGCGGTGTTTACCGCGGGGGCGTCGTAATCCTGCCGCTCAAAGCTATGGCTGGCGTATTTCGGCAGTTCCGCGTCCTTGTGCAGCCCGGCGACCGCGCGCAGGACCCGTCCCGCCGTCGCGTTGCCCCGCCTGGTGGTCCAGTTCGCGATGGGGGCGACGATGGTTGCCAGCGCCCCGTTGCGGTCGGTTTCCGCCAGTTGCTTGTCCGCGAATGGGGTCTTGCCTTCCTTATGCTCCAACGCGCGGTAGCGCAGCATCAGATGCGGGAAGTCGAGGTTGAATTCGTGCGGCGGCACATAGGGGCACTTCGTCATGTAGCACAGGTCGCACAGCGTGCAGGCATCGACGACGGATTTGAAATCCTTGCTGTCGACGCCATCGAGTTCCTCGGTGGGGGAGGCATCGACGAGGTCAAACAGGCGCGGGAATGAATCGCACAGATTAAAGCAGCGGCGGCAGCCGTGGCAGATATCGAACACGCGGCGCAATTCCAGCTCGATCGCGGCGGGGTCGTAGAAGGATTCATCCTGCCAGGGGATCGGATGCCGGGTCGGGGCTTCAAGGCTGCCTTCGCGCATCGCCTGCACTTTCGTTACTATATCGCGGCGTTACTATGAACGGGTAGAAACCCCCTCCGCCCGGCGGGCCGGGGGAGGGGGATCGTAAGCCTTAGCCCAGCTCGTTCAGAGCCTTCTGGAAGCGGCCAGCGTGCGAACGCTCGGCCTTCGCCAGGGTCTCGAACCAGCCGGCGATCTCGTCGAAGCCTTCTTCGCGGGCTTCGCGGGCCATGCCCGGGTACATGTCGGTGTACTCGTGCGTCTCACCGGCCACAGCGGCGGCGAGGTTGTCGCTGGTCGCGCCAATCGGCAGACCGGTCGCGGGATCGCCCGACTCTTCGAGGTATTCGAGGTGGCCGTGGGCGTGCCCGGTCTCACCTTCGGCGGTGGAGCGGAACACGGCGGCGACGTCGTTGTAGCCTTCGACGTCGGCCTTCTGAGCGAAATAGAGGTAACGGCGGTTCGCCTGGGATTCACCAGCGAACGCAGCCTTCAGATTGTCTTCGGTCTTGCTTCCCTTGAGCGCGGCCATGACGGGTTCCTTTCAGCTTTCAGGACGATGGATCAGCGCAGCGTGTCACCGGCGGCTGATGCCGCCGGTCCCGCCTGCTTTCCAACGACGGCAACCTAGTCCAATTGCTGGTTGAATTGAAGTTCAGGGGATGATGAAATTTTTCGATCATGCTGAGTGGGTTGAACGATGGGTGCGGACGATGGCGCTCACGGTGCAAAGGGTCATGGCAGGGTCATTCTCGTAATCGTCTCAAAGTATCAATTTCGAGTCTTGTAAGCGATATTTTGATCCAACACGGATCCAGACGGACGGCGCTCTAGCCCATCTTATTCAACCCCCTCCCTATCCCGCGGTTCCGCCCAACCTGGCCCCTCTTCGCGCGTGCGGTTGGGCGCACCTGCCCCACGCGGCCCTGGTGTCC
>CAIUPC010000636.1 GCA_903900905.1 uncultured Acetobacteraceae bacterium | reverse complement strand
GGAGGCCCTGCGCCTCGCTTTGCCCTGGCGCCTGCCGCGCGAAGCCTTCGCCGCCTTGCTCGCATCCCTCCTGACCAGCGGCACCGTAGCGGCAGAGGCGCATCTGCTGCGCGCCCCCGGCCATCGCGGCGGCCTGGCGGGTGAAGAAGCCCGCGTCTGGGCCCTGCTCCGCCCCCTGCTGGAGGACGCCTGGTTCCGCCCCCCATTGCTGCGAGAACTCGGCTTGACCGTGGGCGTCGGGGAGGTCCCACTTCGGCGGCTATGCAAGGGATTTGCCCGGCTCGGACTGGTGACCGAGGTCGCGCCCGACCGGTTTTTCCTCCGTGACGCAGTCGCCGGGATGGTTGCCGCGGCGGCGGAAGTTTCGGCAGCGGTGGACGGGGGATGGTTCACGGCGGCACAATTCCGGGACCGAACAGGAAACGGGCGGCAATTGGCAATCCAGGTGTTAGATTATTTCGATCGGCGAGGCATTACAGTAAGGAAAGGGGATTTGCGGCGCTCCCATCATTGATGGTCATTATGCTTATAATTACGTTTGTATACCTATATCCTTCCATTTAGCATCACCCCACCGCGCTGGAGATGATAATCCGTCTATTTTGTCTCCCTTTGTTTTCAATTTTCACGATTTGGATCCGCCCAATCTCCCCGGTGCGAGACACATGCGTCCCACCGCAGGGTTGCAGGTCGATCGGATCGCCTTCCCCAATCCGCATCAGCCGCAAACGGCCCATGCCACGCGGCGGTTGGACCGACATCGTGCGCACCAGACCCGGATCAGAATCGAGCACCGACTCGTCCACCCATTCGATGCGCACCGGCAGATCCGCCTCGATCAGGGCGTTCAGCCCAGCCTCGATCTCTTCTTTCGGCGGTGGGTTCGGCAGGTCAAAGTCGAGCCGGGACTTATCCGCCCCAACCGAACCGCCAGTCACCGCGGCGCCTTTGATCAGGCTGCACAGCAAATGCAGCGCGGTGTGCATGCGCATCAGCTTATGCCGGCGGTCCCAGTCGATCTCGCCCAGCACCGCCGCACCAGCCGGCGGTAGAGCCCCACCGGCGGCGGGGAGGTGCAGGATCGTCTCCCCCTCGCCTTTGATGGTATCGGCGATCACGGTCTCGCCACCGTCCCAGCGCAGCACACCGGTATCACCGGGCTGGCCGCCGGAACGGGCGTAAAAGATGGTGCGATCCAGCACGACCCCCTCGGCCGCACTGGCCATTACCGTGGCGGAGGCCGTCCGCTGGGCAGGGGCATCGAGAAACAGGCGTTCGGTCATGGGATCAATCCTTTGTCTCGGCCCAGCTTCGCCGCAGCCAATCCCGGCGGGCGGCGAGCCACATCAGGCCAATGGCGGTGATGGAGTTGGTGAACGCGCCGCTTAAAGCGGCCTCAATGGCGGTATCCGCGGGCCAGACCCGGACGCGGATATCTTCATCCTCCGATGCCTCCCCAGCGTGCCAGGCGATGCCGTCCTGACCAGTCGGCGGGGCCTGCACGCGGCCGGCATAAAGGTCGCAGAATTCGTCCGCCCCGCCGGCCGTCAGCATATAGCCGCCGATATGAACCAGCCTGTCGGCCGTCATGTTCATTTCCTCTTGGACTTCCCGGTGGAGGGCGGTTTCCGGGTCCTCCCCGTCCTCCAGCAACCCCGCCGGCAGTTCGACCAGGACAGGATCGATGCCGGCGGCGAAAGCGGGGAAGCGGAATTGTTCGATCAGCACGACGGTATCGGCGATTGGATCATAAGGCAGCAAGGCGACGGCCTTGCCGCGGCGCCACATCTCCCAGGTGCGCAGCCCGGACATGGCGCCGTCGAACCGCTTGTTGCGGAAGCGGATGACATCCAGCGGAAAGCGGCCGGACCAGACCCGCTGCTCCGACTCGATGATGACGTCAGGGCTGGACGGGAGGGGCGGGATTGAACGAGGGCGCATGGCGGGGACCTTAATCCCCCACCGATCACTTGCGGAAGACGCAAACGCTTTCAAGGCGGGCGGACCAGAGGAACTGATCGATTGGCGTGACGGATTCCAGTTTGTAGCCGGCCTGTTTCAACATCAGCCCGTCCTTGGCCAAGGCCCCGGGATTGCAGCTGACATAAACCACGGTCTTCACGCCGGAGGCCGCGATCTGCCCGGTCTGCTCGGGGGCGCCGTTATGCGG
>CAIUPC010000635.1 GCA_903900905.1 uncultured Acetobacteraceae bacterium | reverse complement strand
GGGATGTCCGCGTCCATGCGGAACTGGCTGGTGTTGTCGATCACGATGCAGCCCTGCGCGGCGGCGCGCGGCGCGTGGATGGCCGACACGGACGCGCCGGGGCTGAACAGGCCGATATCGGTGCCCGTAAAATCATAGGTTTCCAGGTTTTTCACCGTGAGAACCGTTTTATCGCCGAAGGAGACTTCCGATCCAGCCGAACGGCCAGAGGCGAGCGCCACGACTTCCGACACGGGGAAGTTGCGCTCAAACAGGGTTTTCAACATCTCGCGTCCGACCGCCCCGGTGGCGCCGACAACCGCGACCCTGTAAGCCATGTGTTCATCTCCATACATAAAGCGCCCGGCCCATTGCCAGACGAGGCCGCACCGTTACCGGCGCAAAGCCGGGCGCGCAAGCGTTTCGCGCACCCGAAGACGCGCTTTCAGGGCGTATCTGGCCTGCCCCACGCTGGCGGAGCCGCCCGATCCGTTCTAATCCCCGCCCATACCCTGCGTCGGAGGACACACAGCATGCGCGAGATCGGACATTTCATTGGCGGCCAGAGCGTGGCCGGCACCAGCGGCAACTATGGGGATGTGTTCAACCCCGCCTCTGGTGAAATCACCGCCAAGGTCGCCCTCGCCAATGCGCAGGAAATCGATCAGGTCGTCGCCGTCGCCAATGCCGCCTGGCCGGCCTGGGCCGCGACCTCCCCACTGCGGCGCGCGCGGGTGATGTTCAAGCTGAAGGAACTGCTGGAGCGCGATCGCGCCGAGATGTCCGCCATCATCACCCATGAGCACGGCAAGGTCCTGTCGGATGCCGATGGCGAAGTGCAGCGCGGCCTGGAAGTGGTCGAGTTCGCCTGCGGCATCCCGCATCTGCTGCGTGGCGAATACACCGATGCCGTCGGCACCGGCATTGACGCCTGGTCGATCCGCCAGCCGCTGGGCGTGGTCGCGGGCATTACGCCGTTCAACTTCCCGATCATGGTGCCGCTGTGGATGATCCCGATCGCGCTGGCGACCGGCAATTGCTTCATCCTCAAGCCGTCCGAAAAAGATCCCTCCGCCGCGCTGAAGCTGGCGGCGCTGCTCAAGGAAGCCGGCCTCCCGGATGGGGTGTTCAACGTGATCCAGGGCGGGCGCGTGGCCGTGGAGTCCATCATCGCCCATCCCGGCATCGCCGCGATCAGCTTTGTCGGCTCCACCGCCATCGCTGAGACCATCTACAAGGGCGGCACATCGGCCGGGAAGCGCGTGCAGGCGCTGGGCGGGGCGAAGAACCATCTGGTGGTCATGCCCGACGCCGATCTGGACGATGCCGTGGATGCGCTGATGGGTTCGGCCTATGGCGCGGCGGGGGAACGCTGCATGGCGGTGTCCGTCGCCGTGGCCGTTGGCTCCGCCGGCGACGCGCTGGTCGCCAAACTGGCCCCGCGGGTGCGGGCGCTGAAAGTGGCCCCGGGCACCGACAAAGAAGCTGAGATGGGGCCGCTGGTCACCGGCGAGCATCTGGCGAAGGTGCGCGGCTATGTCGATCAGGGCGTGCGCGAGGGCGCGAACCTGGTCGTCGATGGGCGCGATCTGAAGCTGCAAGGCTATGAGAACGGCTTCTTCCTCGGCGGCTGCCTGTTCGACAACGTCACCACCGACATGCGCATCTACCAGGAGGAAATCTTCGGCCCCGTGCTGGCCATCGTCCGCGCCCCGGACGTCGCCACCGCCACACGCATGATCAACGCCCATCCCTATGGCAACGGCGTCGCGCTGTTCACCAACGACGGCGGCACCGCCCGCGACTTCACCCAGGCCATCCAGATCGGCATGGTCGGCATCAACGTGCCCATCCCCGTGCCGATGGCCTTCCACAGCTTCGGCGGCTGGAAGCAGTCGCTGTTCGGGGATCACCACATCTACGGGATGGAAGGCGTGCGCTTTTACACCCGCTACAAGGCGGTGACCCAGCGCTGGACCGGCGGCGCCCGCCGCGGGCCCGAATTCACCATGCCGACGCCGGGGCGGTAATGCCCCGCGCAGGATCGGCCGGTGGTTACCGGCCGATCTCGGCGAGCATCTGGGCGCGGAGGATGCGGTTGATCTCGGTCTGGTAGCCGGGGCCTTTGTTGCGGAGCCAGTCGAGGACATCCATGTCCACCCGTAGGGAAATCGCCTCCTTGCGGGGTTTGTAGTGCTTGCCAATGACGGCGTTGGCCCAGGCCGCTTCCGGAAGTTCGGGCGCATCGACCGAATCCCCGATCCTGGATTCAACAGCGTCGAGCCGGGCGATCTGGGCGGGGGTCAGCGGGCTGCCGTCATGGGTTACATACTTGTGTTTCATACCTGCGCCTTTCATGGTTCGTCGCCTCGCGGAGGCTGATAATCTGGACCCATGCCTCGTCGTCCGGATCCGGGTGGCAATAAACAACCAGCACCAGCTTGAACTGGCGCCCGCACACGACGCATCCGATGGTGTGCCAACGCTCTTCCGTGCCCACGTTCCGGTCGAATGTCGTGACTGAAAACGGATCTGCGAACACCTCCGCCGCCAGGGAAAATTCCAGCCCGTGCTTCTGCTTGTTGCGCCGCGCCTTGTCCGCCCGCCATACGATCTGCATCCGCCCACTCCTGCTGACGGCGCAGTGTGTGGGATGAATGGTTAAGGAAGCGTAAACGGCATTGCATATCCGTTTTTGTATATGCAAAATTGCATTGCGTCAACCGGCAATACGCCGCCCACCGCCTTGACCCATCACCGCCCCCGCGCTACCGGCTGGTAGCTCCCGTTGTGAGGATCCACCGCCGGTGTCCGCTTTCTCCTTCCCGCCTCCGCCGCCCTCTCCCCAAGCTGAAGCCTTGCGGGAGGAAGTGCGCGACTTCCTGAAAACCGCGCTGGCCGAACGCAAGCCGGTCGAGAAAGCCGAGTCCTGGACCGGCCTCGACCCCGAATTCAGCAGGGCCATGGGTGCCCGCGGCTGGATCGGCATGACCTGGCCGAAGAAATATGGCGGGCATGAGCGTACCGCCCTGGAACGCTACGTTGTGCTGGAGGAGATGCTCGCCGCCGGTGCCCCCGTCGGCCTGCACTGGATCGCCGATCGGCAGTCGGGCCCGCTGATTTTGAAGGTGGGGACGGAGGAGCAGCGGCAAACCATCCTCCCGCGCATCGCCGCCGGAGAGACATACGTTTGTATCGGCATGAGCGAGCCCGATATCGGATCGGACCTGGCGTCGGTGCGCACCAAAGCGGCGAAGGTGCAAGGCGGCTATATCGTCAACGGCACCAAGGTCTGGACCAGCTTCGCGCATATGTCGCAGTACATGATACTGTTCTGCCGCACGGGATCGTCGGAAGAGCGGCACGGCGGCGTCAGCCAGATGCTGGTCGACCTGCAAAACACCCCCGGCGTCAGTGTCCGCCCCATCATCGCCCTGACCGGGGAGCACCACTTCAACGAGGTCGTGTTCGAAGACGCCTTCATCCCCGACACCGCCTTGCTGGGCAAGGAAGGCGACGGCTGGAACCAGGTCACCAGCGAATTGGCGTTTGAGCGCAGCGGGCCGGAGCGGTTCTTGTCCTCGTTCCAGGTGCTGGTCCAACTGACCAAGGCCATTGGTCCCGATCCCTCTGACGCCGCCGCGATCGCGCTGGGGCGGCTGTCGTCACATTTCATCGCGCTGCGCCGCCTGTCGCGCTCGGTCGCCGGGATGCTGCAGAACGGGGAGAACCCGGCCTTGCAGGCGGCCATGGTCAAGGACCTCGGCGCGCTGGTGGAGCAGGAAATCCCGGAGATTGCCCGACAGCTGGTGGACGCCGAACCGGACGCCAAATCGACTCACGATTTCTCGGCCGCGCTGGCCCACACGATGATGCACGCGCCGTCCTTCTCGCTGCGCGGCGGCACGCGGGAGATCCTGCGCGGCATTATCGCCCGCGGGCTTGGACTGCGGTAAACGGCATCAACGTCGGATGGCAACTCCACGCTGGTTTGCCGTCCGTGTTCCCCCTCTCTCTCCGTCATCCCCGGGCTTGTCCCGGGGATCAAGGTCTCCGCAGGTGCCGCGCTTGGTCCCCGGGACAAGTCCGGGGATGACGGCGTTAAAAACGCAACGATCTGCACAATGCAACCACCGCTAAGGAACCCCCAATCATGACCGACAAAGTACTCTACGAGCAGGATGGCCCGATCGTTACCATCACGCTGAATGATCCCGGGATGCGCAACCCGATCTCCGAAGCCGATATGGTCGACGGCATCGTGGACGCGTTGGAGCGGTTGAACGCCGATACCTCCGTCCGCGTGGCGATCCTGACCGGCGCGGGCACCGCGTTCAGCTCCGGCGGCGATCTGCGCAAGATGCGCGACGATTTCGAGGTCCGGAAAACCCAGCCGGCCCTGACCACGCGGTATTACCGCTATGGCATCCAGCGCATCCCGCTGGCGTTCGAGAAGCTGGACGTGCCCATCATCGGCGCCGTCAACGGCCCCGCCATCGGCGCCGGCCTGGATCTGGCCTGCATGTGCGACATGCGCATCGCCGCCGAGAGCGCCCGCTTCGCAGAGAGCTTCGTCAAAGTCGGCATCGTCCCCGGCGATGGCGGCGCCTGGCTGCTGCCGCGGGTGGTTGGCTTCTCCAAGGCCTGCGAGATGGCGTTCACCGGCGACATGCTAAACGCGGCGGAGGCTCTGGCCTGCGGGCTGGTGTCGCGCGTGGTGCCGGATGCGGAGCTGCTCGATGCCGCCAAGGCCCTGGCGCAGCGCGTGGCGGTGAACCCGCCGCAGGCCGTGCGCATGGCCAAGCGGCTGCTGCTGGAAGGGCGGTCGGTGAAGCTGGACACGCTGCTGGAAATGTCGGCCGCGATGCAGGCGCTGGCGCATGCGACGGGGGATCACCGGGAGGCGGTGAACGCGTTCCTCGAGAAGCGCAAACCCGTGTTCAAGGGGGACTGATCGGCTGTTTGGGGCTGGCCGGGTTTTGCCCGGTCAGCCACAGTTGTTTCCGGTAGGAAACACGGTGCGTTTGCATTGATGGGTCCGGGGCAATGAATGGAACCGCAAATGAACGCAAATGAACGCAAATTTCTTGGTATCGATTACAATCCGTTGACGATCCGTTTGAACTCCATTTTGGGGTTGCCGAAATTGAGCAG
>CAIUPC010000634.1 GCA_903900905.1 uncultured Acetobacteraceae bacterium | reverse complement strand
TCTCCCCCTCCCCTTGCGGGAGGGGGCGGGGGGAGGGGTAACGCCGCACGGTCTTTGAGGGATCACCCCTCCCCCCAACCCCCTCCCGCCAGGGGCGTTTCGATCGACTGCTACGACGCCAAGCGCGACCCGATCAGCAGCCGATCAAGCGGGTCCCAGACAAAAGCCGTCTGTGTCACCGTTTCCCCGGCCACCTGGATCTCCGCCTCCATCACCGATTTGCCGCCGAGGCGCTGGTAGAACCAGCGGCTGGGATTATCCCGCAACACCCAGAGAAACGCTGACCCGCAACCAATCTCGCGCAGATGCTCACCGGCGGCGCGGATAAGGCGGCGGCCGATACCCTGGTCGCGCCAGTCGTCCAGCACATAGAGCGTTTCGACTTCGCCCTCCGCCAGGGATGCCCCGCGGCCGCGTGCTTTGTCGGCGGTGGTGAACCCGACGATGCGCGAGCCGCTGCCTTCCGGCACATCGTCGCCGGATGCAATCGCGACCCGCACACCGGTCCCGCGATGGATCGCCTGATCGTAGTATGCCGCGTTGCGCGACACCGACATGCCGGCGAGATAATTTTCGGGAAGAATGCCGGGATAAGTGCTCCGCCAGGCCGCCACATGCACGGCGCCCATCGCGATGGCGTCGGCCGGGCGGGCTTTGCGGATCTCGATCACGGAGACCGCTCCAGCACCGCCGCGAAGAAGCCGTCGGTGCCATGGCGCGCCGGGGTCAGGGACAGAAAGTCGCCCGGGCATGGCGGCTTCGTCTCCAACGGCCAGGCACGGGCCAGGGGCACGACCGAGAAATCCGGATGCCGGACCAGAAAAGCCGCGATCTGCTGGTCGTTTTCCTCATTCAGCAAAGAACACGTGGCATAGATCAGCCGCCCGCCCTTGCGCACCAGCGTCTGGGCGGTGTCGAGGATCATGGCCTGTTTCGGCACCAGCTCCGCCAGATCGGTTTCGGTCAGGCGCAGGCGGGCATCGGGGTTGCGGCGCCAGGTGCCGGTGCCGGTGCAGGGCGCATCGACCAGCACGCGGTCGAAAGCCCCCGCGCGGCGTTTCAGCCATTTGTCGCCGGGCTCGACCAGATGCCGTTCCACGTTATGGGCGCCCGCGCGCTTCAAACGCGGCCCCGCCCCTTCCAGCCGCGCTTTGGACACGTCGCAGGCCACGATCTGGCCGCGGTTGTTCATCCGCCCGGCCAGAGCCAGGGTCTTGCCGCCGGCCCCGGCGCACCAATCGACCACGCGCATGCCGGGATGGGCATCGACCATGACGGCGATGAGCTGGCTGCCCTCGTCCTGGATCTCGATCAGGCCGGTCTGGAAAGCCGGGCCGCTGGTCACCGGTCGGCGGCCGTCGATGCGCAGGCCCCAAGGGGACAACGGCGTCGGAGTCGCCTCCCAGCCCTCAGCGGCCAGCGCGGCCTGGGCTTCCTCACGATTGGTCTTCAACAGATTGGCGCGCAGATCGAGCGGGGCCTCGGTACTCAAAGCGCGCATCTCGCTGACCGTGCCAGGGCCGAAGCGCTCATGCAGCAGCGGCAGGATCCAGTCCGGGACCTCCAGCGCCACCGCTTCCGGCATGCCGGGGTGATCGATCGTGTGCCCCTCGATTTTCGCCAGCATCGTTTTCTCGGCGGCGTTCAGGGCCGCCGCCGCGTATTGGCCGCCGGAATAGGTCTGGGTGACGCCGCTCAACTGCCACCCCTCCGTCAACAACGACGCCGCGATCAGCATCCGCCCGGTGATCGGCGTGTCCTTCAACCACCATTCCAGGCGGCGGCGGGCGCGCAGCACGCTCCAGACCCGTTCGGAGATCGCGCGGCGATCGCCGGAGCCGATGAAGCGGCGCATGCGGAAGTAGTCGTTGGCGACCGCATCGGCGGGGCGCTTGCGGGCGGTTTCGATGATGTCCAGCAGTTCGATGGCGGCGGCGATCCGCCCGGCGGTCATCATTCCAAAGCACCCAATAATGCGGACAGGCTACCGATTTCGGTCACCTTGCCGGTCAGGTCATACTCCGCGGGCTGCCCCGCGCGGTTGACCCAAAAAACGCGAAAGCCATGCGCCTGGGCGCCGAACGCGTCCCAGGGGTTGGAGGAGATGAAGGCCATCTGCCCCGCCTCCAGCCCGAAATGCCGTTCCGCCAGACGGTAGACGCGCGGATCGGGCTTGAACACGCCGGCATCCTCGACACTGATGACGGCGTCCAGCAGATCGGTCAGACCGGCGGAGCCGACGGCGGCGGTGAGCATCGACGGTTCCCCGTTCGACAGGATGGCCCTGCCGAGGCCACGATCGCGCAGCGCCGTCAGCACCGCCGCGGCATCGGGATACGCATCCAGCACCCGATAGGCCGCCAGGACATCCGCGAGCAACGCCGGATCGGCGATACCGTGCCGCGCCGCCACAAAGCCGAGGGATTCCTCCGTCAGCCGCCAGAAATCGCGGTGATGCGCGGCACCGGCGAGGGAGCGGACCCAGGAATACTCGGTCTGCTTGGTGCGCCAGTCGGCACTGATCTGGGGCCAGTTGGGCCCCAGCCGTGCCGCATGCCGCGCCATCGCGGCGTGGAAGTCGAGCAGCGTGCCGTATGCGTCGAAGACGACCGCCCGGATGGCGCTCATCAGTCCTGCCGGTAGTTCGGGGCTTCGCGATCGATGGCCACGTCGTGGACATGGCTCTCACGCAGCCCGGCGCCGGTGACGCGGCGGAAGCGGGTGTTCTTCTGCAGGTCTTCCAGCGTCTGGCTGCCGGTGTAGCCCATGCCGGCGCGCAGGCCGCCGACGAGCTGATGCACCACATTGCCGACGGGGCCTTTATAGCCGACGCGGCCTTCCACGCCTTCCGGCACCAGCTTCAGCTGGTCCTTGATGTCCTGCTGGAAGTAGCGATCCGCGGACCCCCGCGCCATCGCGCCCAGGCTGCCCATGCCGCGATAGGATTTGTACGATCGGCCCTGATACAGGAACACCTCGCCGGGGGCCTCATCGGTGCCGGCCAGCAGGCTGCCGATCATGACGGAGTCGGCACCGGCGGCGATGGCTTTGACGATGTCGCCGCTGGTGCGCATGCCGCCATCGGCGATCGCCGGGACCCCGTGCTGCTTGCAGGCCGCGGCGGTTTCCAGCACGGCGGTAAACTGCGGCACGCCGACACCTGCGACGACGCGGGTGGTACAGATCGAACCCGGGCCAATGCCGATCTTCACGGCGTCGGCACCGGCGGCGATCAGCGCCATGGCGCCTTCGGGGGTGGCGACGTTGCCGGCAATCACCTGCACGGCGTTGGAGGCCTTTTTGATCGCCTCCACGGTCGAGAGAACGCCCTGGGAATGGCCATGCGCGGTATCGACCACGATGCAATCGACCCCGGCGGCGATCAAAGCGCGGGCGCGGGCTTCACCATCTGCGCCCACACCGGTCGCGGCGGCGGCGCGCAGGCGGCCGAGCTCATCCTTGTTGGCGAGGGGGTGGGATTCCGCCTTGTCCATGTCCTTGACCGTGATCAGGCCCACGCAGCGATAGGCTTCGTCGACCACGATCAACTTCTCGATCCGGTGCTTATGCAGCAGCTGGCGAGCCTGGTCGGGGTGGACCTCGGTGCTGACGGTGATCAGGTTTTCCCGGGTCATCAATTCGTAGACCCGCAGCGACGGGTCGGTCGCGAAGCGCACGTCGCGGTGGGTGATGATGCCCACCAGGCGGTTGGTTTCACGCTCCACCACCGGAATGCCGGAGATGCGATGCGCGTTCATCAGCGCCTTCACATCGGCCAGCGTCTGGTCGGGATGGATGGTCAGCGGGTTCACCACCATGCCGGATTCGTATTTCTTAACCTTGCGGACCTGCGCGGCCTGCTCATCCGGGGTGAGGTTCTTGTGGATCACGCCCATGCCGCCGAGCTGCGCCATGATGATCGCCATCTCGGCTTCCGTGACGGTGTCCATCGCGGCGGAGATCAGCGGGATGTTCAGCGAGATCGTGCGTGTGAGGCGTGTGCGCGTGTCGGTGGACGAGGGCAGCACCTGCGAATACGCGGGCACAACCAGTACGTCATCGAATGCGAGGGCTTCCGCGACCCGCTCGGCGAGCAGGTTGGAGAAGCTGGGCGTAGCCTGAGAGCTGTTTGGGATATCGAGCGCCATGGCGGGGGGGCCTTTCCGCAACCTTGGCGCCCCCAAATAGGCGCACATAGGCGACTCCGCAAGGACCGGGTTGTGACGGTTGGCGGAAGGAGGGGCTAAGCTTGCGCGGCTACAGCGGCACCGGTGGAAACCATGGCGCCGGTGTCACTTGCATGGTAGGCTGGGCGAGATGGAAAAGCAGGATATCATCGCCCGATTGCGGGAATATGAGCCGGCATTACGCGAACGTGGCGTGACCCACGCGGCGTTGTTCGGCTCCCGTGCTCGCGGCGATTTCCGGCCGGACAGCGATACCGACATTATGATCGACATCGATCCGGACGCCCCGGTCGGGATTTACGAATATGTCGGGATCAAAGACTTTATCGCCAGCCTGTTCGATGGTCCTGTCGATGTCGTGGACCGGGAAGGTTTGAAGCCTTACGTCCGCCCCGCCGCGACCGCTGACGCCATTTATGCATTCTGAACGGGAAGCGACGCGTTCAAGGACGATCATTTGCGGCTTTACGCAGTCGTCAGGTGTTTGGAGATCATCTCCGAAGCGTCACGCCGCTTGCCGGATGCGCTAAAGGCACGGAATCCTGCCATCGACTGGCGTGCGATGGCAGGAGCCGGGAACATCTACCGTCACGACTATGAGGACGTCACCGCGCGCCGTGTCTGGCGCACGCTGACTTTGAGTTTACCGGGGTTGCGAGATGCGATTGGGCGGGAGTGATACCAGTCCGTGTTGACGTTGACTCACCGGCAGCGCTCCAACGCCGTCATGCCGACGGAGGTCGGCATCCACGACTTTGCAGCGTTAGACAGGAGAAAGGCGTGGGTGCCGACCTACGTCGGCATGACGGGTAACGGTGGCCGGTACGTCATCCATTTTACGGGTTGATATTAGCGAGGCTGGACAATTTTTAGCGGTAAAAAGATCGGATTTGCTCCGCTCTGTGCCCACCTTCACCCCTTCTTCACATTCCAAAATACCACCGACGGCCCCTTCAGGATCCCCGTGATATTCTCCCGCCAGGCCGAAGACTGCACGTAGCGCCCGAGCGGGATGAACGGCAGTGACTGGAAGGCCTGCAGTTCATAGGCCCGTTCCAGCCTTGTCTGCTCCGCCGGGTCGGTGGCGCCGATCCAGGCGTCGAAGATGCGTTCGATTTCGGGATCGCTGGGCCAGCCGAAGAAGGCGTCCTTGCCGTTGGAGCGGATGAAGGTCGCGATCAGCGGAGAGGTATATTCCGGCATCGGCGTCACCGTCGGGAACATCGACCAGCCGCCTTCGGTCAGCGGGCCGCGGTTGTTGCGCCGGCTTTGCACCGTCGCCCAATCCATCGCCTGATCGTCGATGTTGAACCCGGCATCGCGTAATTGCTGGGAAACCACCAGGCTCGCGGGGTTGAAGAAGGTGTGCTCGGTGGCGTGCAGCAGCACCATTCGCTCGCCTTTGTAGCCGGCTTTGTCCAGCATGGCCTGGACCTCGGCTTTGGATTTGCGGCCGCGCACGTTTTCGATCCCGGCCTGGTCCACCTCTTTCTTGCCCGTCGCCAGGAAGCCCACCGGGGCGGTCCAGTTGGTGGGATCGCCGCCCATGATGGCGGTCATGACTTCTTTCTGGTCGATCGCCGCCATCATGGCGCGGCGCACCCCCAGGTCGCTGGTCGGGTAGGTCAGATGGTTGACCCGCAGCGCCATGATCTGGCCGTAGGGATCGAGGTTCCCCACCTTCACGCCACGCGTCTGGCGCAACATGGGGATCAGATCGGGCAGCGGGATTTCGATCCAGTCGATCTCCCCGGTCACGAGCGCGTTCGCCGCCGTGCCGGCATCCGGGATCATATGCCATTCGACCCGATCGACGTAGACCGGCCGGCCGCCGGCGGTCCAATCCGGCTGCTCCTGGCGGGAAACATAGGCCTCGTTCTTCGCGAACACCGCCCGGCTGCCGAGCACATGTTCGTCCGCCACCCAGCGGAACGGGCCAGAGCCGATGGCTTCCGGGATCTGCTTGAACGGATCGGTCAGTGCCAGGCGCTCTGGCATCATCAGCGCCGGGGCGACGAATTTGGACAGCAGCTCCGGCAGATGCGGAAAGCCACGCTTGAGGCGGAAGACAATCGTGCGGTCGTCGGGGCTGCTGAGCTCATCGGTCAGCGCCGCCAGCGCGGCCCCGCTGGCATCGCGTTTCATCCAGCGCCGCAGGGAGGCCACGCAATCGCGCCCCAGCACCGGCGTGCCATCGTGGAAGCGCTGCTGTTCGCGCAGCCGCAGAGTCCAGCGGCGGCCATCCTCGTCCATGGCCGCGCCGTCCAGCATCTGGAACTTCGGGTTCTGCGCGGCGTCGCGGCCCCACAGGGTCTCGAACACCATGAACCCCATGTTCCGCGCGATCTGGGCGCTGGTCCAGACCGGGTCGATCGTGTTCAGAACCGCCTGCGGCATAATCCGCAGCGTCTGCGCGGGGGCGCTGATGGCGGGGCGTGCGAGCGACGCCGCCCCAGCCGCCAGCAAGAGATCCCGGCGGCGCATCAGACGTCCAACCGGTAAGCGTCGCCATCCCGCACGATCCGCCCGGCCGTCGCACCCGCGAAATGGGTGCCGATGACCAGCGTCGGCGTGTCGGCCAGCTTCTCGAACATGTCGAGCCGGGTGCGAATGCCCTGATCGCGGTCGCTGTCGGCGTTGGTCGACCATTCCGGATGCGCGATCTGGCAGGGGTGGTGCATGAAGTCGCCGGTGATCAGCGCTTCCTCCCCGCGGGAGACGATGCGCACGCTGACATGGCCGGGCGTGTGGCCGATGGTGGGGATCAGGCTGATTTCGTCGCACAGCCGGTGGTCGGTTTCGACCAGGGTCGTCAGCCCGGCCTCGACGACGGGGGTGACGGAATCCGCCAGGATGAACTGCATATCGGGCCGGGCGAGATTGGTGGACCAATGCTCGTATTCCAGCCGCCCCATCAGATAGCGCGCGTTGGGGAAGGTGGGCACCCATTTCCCATCCACCTTCATGGTGTTCCAGCCGACATGGTCGATATGCAAATGGGTGCAGAGGACAGTGTCGATGGACTCGCGCGGGTAGCCGGCCTCGGCGATATCGGACAGGAACCGGGTCTGCAGGTTGTTCCAGGTGGGGATGTGGCGATTTTCCTTGTCGTTGCCGAGGCAGGTATCGACCACGATGCGCCGCGTTGGCGTTTCCACCAGGAAGGTGTGGATGCTCATTTTCAGCCGGCCGTTTTCGTCGGCGAAATGCGGCTGTAGCCAGCTGATGGGTTTGATCAGATCGGGCGTGGCCTGCGGCAGCAGGAAGCGGCTGCCGCCGGTGGCTTCGAGTTCGATGACCTTGGTGATGGTGACGTCGCCGATCCGCCATTTGGACATGGTGGTATTCCCCCGTTTGGTATTGGGGGGAGCGTAGCCGGAAGTCAGCGGGTTTGACGAGGGTTCGGGCAGGCCTCACGCGCGAGCGGCTTGGACATATAGACCCGGCGCAGCCCTTTTTCCTCGGCCCGATGCGTCTCGGAATAGCCGACCCGCGTGTAGAGCGCGATGTTCTCCGTCATCGCCTCGTTCGTATAGAGCCTGATGGCGCTGTAGCCTGCGGCAGCGGCGGTGGCTTCCGCGAAGGTCAGCAGGATGCGGCCCAGCCCCAGACCTTGCACCGCGGGGGAAACCGCGATGTTGTCGAGCAGCATCGCGTCTTCTTGCGGTATCAGCACGAGAACGCCTTGCACAATACCATCGTGTTCGATGACATGGACGCGGCCGTCCCGAATCAGGGACGCGTAGTCGTCAAGCATCGGTCCCGGCTCCCGCCCAATGC
>CAIUPC010000633.1 GCA_903900905.1 uncultured Acetobacteraceae bacterium | reverse complement strand
TCCATCGGCAGCCAGCGGGTGATCTGCTCCGTCCACATGTTCAGGTGGAAGCGCTTGAAGTTGTTTTCCGCCAGCGGGGAGCGGGCGGCCTTCTCGGCTTCGCGGGCGATGTACTGCGCCTTGGGCGAGACACCGAAATTCGGGTTGGCGGCGCGCCAGGCGGCCTCGGTGCGCCAGTCCATTTCTTCCGGCATGGCGAATAGGACCGGCAGGAAGGATGGATCGATCACGTCGCCCTTTTCGACGGCGACGGCCAGTTCGTGCATTTCCCAGGCATAGCCGACGCCGGTCACTCCGGCCGTGGTGATGAAGATCTCCAGCGGCTGGCGGCGGGCGCCAGTGCCTTTGTGGACGACGTCGGCGAGATCGCCGCCATCGGTCCATTCGTGCACCTCGTCGCCGATGGCGGCCGAAGGGGAGAAGCCGTGCTTGCCGCCGGCGCCGGAGGCCAGCGGCTTGAAAGCGGCCATCAGTTCTGGAACGAACAGGCTGGTCTTCAATACAGATATCAGGTCGGACAGCGGTTTACTGTATCCGACCATGATGCCAGCTTTATTGAAGACGATCTTTGCTTGGTCTTTATCGACGGCCATCGAATAGACCTGGCCGCCTTGTTCGCCATCGCCGAGCAGCGCGAGCAGGCTGATGCCGGCGGCCAGTTCGGTCTTGCCGTTTTTCCTCGGCACCTCCAGCCAGACCATGCGGATGAGGCGGGATCCGTCGGCCTGCTTCCAGCCGAAGATGGGGCGGATCAGTCGGTCTCGTTGCCAGTCGGCCAGTACGAAGGGCTTGCCGGCCCATTCGCCCTCGGTATGGCAGAGGAAGTCGGAGAAGAAGCGGCAGGCGGCTTCGGCGGCGGCTTCGTCCCACCAGGCGCCCAGGGCCTCGCCGCCGCGGGGCATGGGCGGGACAGGAAGGGACACGTCAGTTCAGGCGACCCGGCGGCGCTGAGAGGATGCCGATCGGGCCGGAGGGGGGCGGCGCCGGGCCTTCGGCCGCGGGCGTGAGCGCAAGGGGAAGCTGGGTAGGCTGGCCAGCGAGACGGAGCAGCAGCTGCTGGCGGGTTTGTGGCGACAGGCCGAAGCGGTCTTCCAGTGCTGTGAGACGGTTGCCCAGGCGTTCCTCGATCAGGAACAGCGGGTTGATGCGCTTCATTTTGCCGTGGACGGTCTCGGTCAGGTACGTGTGGCCTTCGCGGCGCAGCTTGGCGGCGATGTCCCAGTAGGTGACGACATCCTGGCAATAGCGGGAGAAGGCCAGCCGGTCGGTCGCGCGCAGGATGTTCATGCGCTCCAGCTCGGGTGCTAGGGAGCGCCAGACGGCGACGGCGGCGGGCGTGACCTTGCCGATCGGCTTCAGGGTGGCGCCAGGGGTTTCGGTCACTACTGGCGCCGCCGGCCGCTTGCGCTTCCCCGGGTTGCCCTTGATGTCCTGGAGCCCTTCCGGGTCGGGCCGGCGGCCTCGGGTCATTCTAGCCCCACTGGAAAAAAGTTTTGGGAATTTCGCGGCCACGTAAAAAGCGCCCCAACGCGGTCCGGAGCCCTTTTGGTCTGAACATTTGGCCACCCCCCGGTCCTGCGCGTCTGGCGCATGCCTACGGGCGTTTTGCGAGGTTCGCGTGCGTCTGGCGCATGGCTCAGCGGTTCCAGCTGTGCTCGCGGCTGGTGCGGGCCGAGTGGCAGGACTGGCAGAGCACCTGGAGGTTCGCTGGGTCAAGCCGGAGGTGCGGAGCCTCGCGTACGGTGCGGATGTGGTCGACGTTTAACCGGTGCCTAGAGCCGCAGCCCGGCGCAGAGCACACCGGATGGGCATTGATCACAGCCGCCCGCACGCGCTCCCAGTCGGCATCGTATCCGCGCTGCCGGGCCGAGGGGCGCTGACGTGGCCTGGCTGCCTGGTCTGGTCGGCGATGGGTCTGGGGCGCCCAGGGCATGCTGCAGTCCTTAGATCGGCGCGATGTCTTCGCGAGCCATGTCCAACGGCACCGAGCCACTGAACAGCTCGATCAGCAGCCGCGTGCGCTGCGATGTCGACCAGTGGCAGATGCCTTCGAGGCCAGCGAAGGGACCGGAGAGGATCCGCACCGCATGCCCTACCCGGATCGGTTCGAGCCAGGGTGCATCGTCCGGCTCGTCGATCATGCCGCAGGCCTTCAGGTTCTCGACGACACCTACTGGGATCGGGATCGGCCGCTCCGCTGAGGTGCTGAACAGGCGACGAACGCCCGACAGTGAAACCAGTTTGCGCCATGGATCGGTGCCACGGTCGAACAGCACGAACACGTAGCCAGAGAACAGCGGCCTATGGACTGGCTTGTCTCCCGAGCGATCCACGAACAGCGGCAGATGGTGATCCAGATCGAGGTCGCACAGGTCGCGGCAGACTGCCTGCTCCCGCATCGGGAATGTCTGGATGCAGTACCACCGCACTCCCTCGGGCTGGGCCTGCAGCATGGCGGGATTATCGCCCTTTGGCTTGCGCCCTGCACCTGGCCGCGCACCACCGGAGTTTTTCCGTGGGCCGCCATGTCCAAACTTGCTGATTAAATCCGTTTCGCCGGTATGGCTACCGCACTCCGAGGGGAGTACCCTGAGAGTGCAAGCCCCCGATTCGTCGGGGGCGAGACCCTGTATAGCCAACGGGATCGGCGCGCCGCAAGTCGTTTCTTTCGCCATCATGCCGCCACCTGCTGCTGGAATTCGGCCAGCCGTGGCAGCGGGCCATTGCGGCCATTGAATTCCCATTCCCGCAGCGCTGCCTCGAACGCCGCGCCAGCCTGGGTGCGCACTACAACTCCGCCGCGCTGGACGGCTTCGGCGATGGCCTGGCCAAAATACCGCAGCGACCGCACATCCGGCCGTGCCTTAGCGCGGATGGTCTCGACGATGGTTGCTTCATCCGCCCCGGCATTCAGCCACTCGGCCACCACGCCGACCGTTCCGGACCACCGTGCCGGATCAAACCCCGCGGCATCGATGGCGAGGTTGCCGATGCGGAGCACCTCGGGCGACTGCGCGTGCACCCGTGGCTTGCTTTCTGCTTCTAAGCTTGAAGAAGCAAGAAGCTTAGCTGTGGGCAAAGCGACATCGTCGTTTGCTTTCGCTTTGCTTTCGCCGACGGACGGCACCGCCCCCCCCGACACCGCAAACAGGATGTTCCCCTGCCGCCGCTCCGCTGCCTGCCGCCGCCGGGCTTCGCCGCCCTTCAAGCCATTGATGCGGTTGATTTCCGAGCGGCTGGAGGTGGCCGCCATCAGCGGGCAGAACAATGCGCCGTCGGCCTCCCGCGCCAGCAGATTGGCATCGAGCAATGGCTGCAGATTTGCTTCCAATTCGCTTTCGTCGATCGCTATCATTTTCGCTATCTCTTTTGGTGAAGCGAAACGCGAACCAATTCGCAGAACCGAATTCGGAAGCGACCGCATCGCATTCACCAGCGCCACCCATAGCCCGCGCGAGGCCAAGGGCATCACCAGCATGTCCGGCCGGGTCAGCGCATCGAGCATCCAGTCACAGTCGCATTTGCGTGCCATCAGTTCGTTTCCTGCATGGTGGATTTCCAGGCCGCGGAGCCCCGGTCTTCGTCGATGTCGCGGAACCAGGTGGTGCTATCGGAGAAGCCCAGCCGGCACTGGCCGGTGGGCCCTTGGCGGTTCTTGGCGATGGTGATCGTGGCCTGCCCATGCGTGGCGGCCATCTGCGTATGCCACTCGCTCACCCGGCCGTCGTAGGTGGTTTCCAACTCATTCTGGCGGCGTTGCGGCGCCCCGTTGCGGGACAGGTAGTAGTGCTGGCGGTGCAGGAAAATCACCAGATCGGCGTCCTGCTCCAGCGCGCCCGAGTCGCGCAGGTCCGACATCTGCGGCGCCTTATCCTCGCGGCTTTCCACCGCGCGGTTGAGCTGCGCCAACACGATGATCGGGATCTTCAGTTCCATCTTCAGCTGCATCAGGTCGCGGCTAATCTCGGTCATCTTCTCGTACGCGCCACGCCGCTCTGCGTCTGCGCTGCCCCGCATCAGGCTGGCATAGTCGATCACCAGCAGATCGAGGCCGCGCGCCCGCTTGATCCGTCGCGCCCGCGCCCGCAGCGCCGCCACGGTGATGCCAGGGCGGCTGTCAATATCCAGCGGTAGAACATGTGCCGCCCGCTCCGACGCCATCAGCGCCGCCCATTCCCTCTCGCCCAGGGGGCGTGCCGTGGCGCGCGCCGCATCGTCCGGCGTATCGTAGCCACGGCCGGTGAAGACAGACACGGTGGATAGGTTGGCATGTGCGGCGGCCATGCGCGCGCCGAGCTGGTCGGCAGCCATTTCGCCGGACCAGAATAGCACCCGATGCCCAGCGGCGGCCACGCGCGTAGCGATGCCCAGACCGAGCGCCGTCTTGCCCATGCTGGGCCGCGCACCGAGCAGCATCATCTTCCCCGGCTGCAGGCCAGCGGTCATGCGGTCCAGCGCCGCGTAGCCGGTGGTGATGCCGGCCAGTGGGCTTTCCCGCTTGGACGCGGCCTGGGTGATCGCCAGCGCCTGGCCGACGGCTTCCCCGGCCGGCGTGGTCGGCGTGACGTCGCCAGCGCCCTCGGCGATGCGCAGCAGGGAGGATTCGTGCTCTTCCAGGATCTCGGTGGCCGTCGCCTCGCCGGGGGCAAAGGCGGCATCCAGAAGCGTTTCCGCCGCATCGATCAGTTCGCGGCGCAGCCACGCATCATGCACTGCGCGGCCATATTCGCCGGCCATGCGCGGCGACACCATCGCGCCGAGCAGGGTGGCAAAATACTGCCGGCCACCCAGTTCTTCCAGCAGCCCGGAATTGTCGAATTCCGCCACCAGGGTCACGGCATCGGCCAGCCGGTTGCCATCGATCAGCCGCGCGATCGAGCCGTAGATGCGCTCATGCACCGGATCCGCGAAATGGTGCGGCCGGAGGAATTCGGCGACGTGGTCATAGGTGCGGTTGTTGGTCAGCAGTGCGCCGAGCAGCGCCTGTTCGGCCTGGGCGTTGATCGGTGGGATGCGATCCAGGAACGCCATCCTCACGCACCTGCAAGCGCGCGGGTATACAATTCCACCAGCGTGTCAAGTTCGTTTTTATCGGCCTCTTCCATGCGCCGCCGAGCGATCACCACCTTCAGCGCCTTCGGATCGAACCCGGCGAACTTGGCCTCAGCGAAGATGTCGCGGATGTCGTCGCCCAGCACCTTCCGTTCCGCATGCAACCGTTCCACGCGCTGTACCAGCGACGTCAGACGCTCAGTGGAAATGCCCCCCACTGCCGCGCTCATTCGGCGGCTTCCCGGATGCCGGCCTTGCGGAAGCGGAGTTCGGCGGCGCCGCCACGGATTCCGGCGACCATGGCGACCAGCAGGGGCTCAGCGCGGGCGGAGGGGATAGTGGCGCATTGTTCGCCGGCGCAGTAGCCGAGAACGGCGAGGGCTTCATCCACCGTCAGCTTGCGCAGCTGGCCGCGGATGTGGTCGACCTTGCGGTCGAATTCGGCGTCGGTCATCCCGCCACCTCGTTGATGGTCGCGCGGGCGGCGACGTTGAGCGTGGCAAGGCAGCGTTCGCGCAGGATGGCGTTGCCGGCCGGGCGGTCGTGCGGCTGGATGCGGGCGAGCAGGAGGCCGGAACTGACGCCCAACACCTCCAGCGCCTCGGCCGCCGTGAGGGGGCCGAGGTTGTCCAGCAGGCGGCGGGTGGCGAAGGCCACCCGGGCGGTGCGGGCGCTGTCGTAGGATACCGGCGCCCTCATGCCATGGCTCCGGCGTGCGCGGCGCTGGCGGCCGGCACACTGCCGGGCAGCGCACTGGCGGTGCTGCCGGGGCCGAACGGCTCGGTCAGCACGATTTCCAGCAGGCCGAGGCGTTTGGCGAACTGGTTGATCGGCACCATGTCGCCGTCGAAGCGGATGCGGCAGCGAGTGGCGAAGGCGGCGATTTCCGACCAGGAGGCGTAGATCTTGCCGTTGATCGGGTTCGGCAGGCGCGGTGGCTCGGCGGCGACGGCAGCGGCGGCGACGGCAGCGGCGGCGATGACCGCCGGGGGCACAGGCGTCGGCTCGGCCTGTTGCACGGCGGCAGGCTGGGGCGGCAACGCGGCCGGTTCGGCCGGGAGCGCCTCCGTCAGCGGCTGGTGCGCCCTGAAGCCATCGGGCCGGCGCAGGTTCAGGCGAGAGGCGGCATAGATTCCGACCTGCGTGGGGTTCACCGGATCCCCGGGAAGCGCGTTCACCTCGTTCGTGATCGCGGCGGCCACGCGGCCGGTCGGCCAGTCGCGGCGGATGATCGCGATCCGATCCGGCGTCCATTTGTTTTCCGAACGGCGATTGGTTTTCGGACGACCCAAAAAGACCGGCGGCGGAGCACGCTCCGCCGCCGGCAAGGTAAGGGAGGAAACGTCCGAAGCCGGCAAACCACCCGCCGGCCGGGTCTGCGCACGGGCAATCGGCCCGGGCGAAGGGAGTTGAGGGGATGCAGGCCGGGCGGCGAGCGATACCGCCAGGGCGTTCAGCGCGTTGGTCAGCGCATCGGGGAATTCCAGCCGCAGGGTGATGGTGACGTTCATGCCGCGCGCTCCGCGAACAGAACGGCGGGACGGCCGTCGCTGGCCTTCCTATGGTGCTCGGCGCAGTCGGAACCGCCGCCGAAGCAGCGCGCGGCGCCGCAGAATTTCGGGTTGCGGCCGGGCCGCTCGCCGAAGGCCCACATCGGCCACTGGCAGGGCATGCCGCCCAATGTGGGCATGCTGGCCACCAAACTGGGGACCTGTTCAGCCACAGGTGAAACCACAGGGGGGGGGAACGATACCAGCACCGGCGGCAACATGACGGGCCGCGACGGGAACGGCGCGAGCAGGACAGGCGGCAATGGCGCGCGGGATGGCAGCGCCGGCAGCGCCGGCAGCGCTATCGGGCGCTGCTTCGTTTTCGGCACCTTGCGCGGGCCGTGCACGATTGAGCTAGCACGGCCGGACAGGTTCATCCGGTGCGCCTTCCCAACAACGGAATTCTTCGAGCAGCCCAGATGCTCCCCGATGATCCGCGTGCTGTAGCCCTGGTCCCACAATTGCCGCAGCAATCCGGTGGCCCGGGGCGTCCATTCGAAACTATCGCTCATTGCCGACTTTCCTCGATTGCCTTGACCAGCGATTCAATGTCGCCTTCCGCCACGCCACAGCGGCGCAGCATGTCCACCGCTCGGCCCAGGGCCAGCGCGTTGTCGTTCATCGCCACCAGCACCGGCTGCGGCGGAAAGCGCATCACCGCGCGGCACCAGAGCGCGTTAAGCGCGTGTTTGATCCAGACGAACATTCGGGTTCCCCAACCAGCCGGTTAATTTCGTGTCGTAGCGCCGCGCATCGCCGCATCAGATTGATGAGGTTTTCCCCGGACGGCGCATTGGTGCCGGCCAGCCAGTTTTCGGCTGTGCGCGGCGTGGCGTTGGCATCGCGTGCCAGCAGTTTCGCTGCATGTTTGAGCGGCGCGTATTCCGCGACGATCACGCGATGCACGGCATCGGCATAGGTGAGCGCGTGGCCCATCAGATCTCTCTTGCGGTTGTGGTGGCGATTTCCCCGATCGTTTCGCCAATGGCCGCGCTATGGTGCAGACTGCGACGGCTGAACGATCGGAAGGATAGGCGATGAAGACGATGATCTGGCTGGGACTGGCGGTGATGGTGGCGGGGTGTGGGGCCCCACGAGTGCCGATCGAGGTTTCGAGGGCGCGTGATCAGGCGGCGGATGAACGCCGCCACCAGGCCGCAGTCGAAGAAACGCTCCCTAAACTGCACTCGGTCAGGGCTGAGGCAATCAGCGCACTGCGTAAGTGCGTGAAGCCCAAAATACCCGCTATCCTGGAATGGAGCACGCGGGCCCCAAACAACCAGGTCACGCGATATGCACTTGATCAGTGCAGTCAGCAGGAACTGGCTTGGTCCTATGCGACGTCTACGCTTATTGCTCAGGATGAAGTCATGGTGATGTGGAATTCGTTCATTGCGGCGACCTATGCAGAAATCGATGCGGATCGCCGAAAAATATTCAGCGCAAGGCCAGCCTCCCCACGACCAAATGATAGGTCTCCAAACCAAGCTGCCCCGACCGTCCGCCAGCAGGACATCTGATCTGTTCATGCCGCCACCTCATTCGGGGGCAGATCGTAGACGTCAGGCCGAATGACGTGCTTTGGCAATCCCGTGAGCGCCTCGATAGCGCGGACATGTTCCTGCGGAACTCTTTTCCACTGGGAAATGCCCTGCGGGCGGACGCCGATAATAACGGCCAGCGCTTTGACGCTGCCGGCCTTCTCGATTGCCAAACGGATAGGTTCAGGTCGCATGCCATATGAAAGACATACTTTCAGGACTGGCGCAAGTTATTCTTTCAGATCATGCCACCCGCTCTTGCGCTATCGTGAAAGCATGACTTTCGGAAAACGATTGCGGGAAATCATGGAGGCGCGCGGGGTGGAACAAACCACCCTGGGCAAGGAGCTGGGCATTACGTCCCAGGCCGTGAACCAGTGGGCAGTTCGCGGGACGCAACCCCGTGGCGCGCGTTTGAAAAGGATCGCTGAGGTTCTAGACGTTTCGCCTGCCGATCTGATGCTTCCTCCCGGCGCACCGTTTCGTGGGCGTGATGGCGCCATCGACCCCGAGCAGCATGGCGAGTTCATCCATGAGCCGGAAGAGATTCGTCTTATTCAGATCTGGCGCCTTCTCCCCGAAGACATTAAGGCCGCTATGATTCAACTGGCGCTGGCGGCGTCGCGTGCTGGCCAGCGCGAGCCTGGCGTCGCGTAGCTGCACCACATTGTCGATGCCCATGGATTAACTATCCCGGCACACCAGCCCCCACCATCCATGACAACCAGCTCGGGTACCAGAATCGCGATGTGACAGCGCCAGTGGCTCTTTATGCATTTCATTCCCCATACGGCAGGTAATTACCTGCACCCATTGTTGGCAGCACATTTGACTATGTGAAAGTTAAACTTTCTTTTTGCTTGCATGCTTCTGAAAGTTATGCTTTCATGATCTCCAAGATCATCCCTTGGAGGCTTCGATGCGAGCACCGTACCCCTCTGATAATTCGGTTATCCCCGGCCAACATTTCCGCAGCACGCCCAACGTTCACGGTTGCGCGAGTATCGCATTGAGTTGGCCTATCACGTCAATGTCACCTGTTACGTGCACCGGCAACGGAACGAAGCGCGGGAAGGTTGTCGTTTTTCAACCTTGCGGTCTTATTTCGGGCGAAATCACGAAAACCGACCCATCAGAGTTGACGCCCCGCCCCGCACATTTGCCGGTAGGAGCGGCGCATGGCCGACCCATCGGAACGCTTCGGGCCCCCGAAGCGCAGGGACCTTTTGCGCGCGCTGCGGGCCGCGGCGATCCTACCGGCAAATGTGCGGGGCGGGGCGGACTGGGAAAACGTCCCGGGCCATGTGCGCTTGCCTGCCTTGGTCTTAGTGCGACGGCTGGAACGGCTGCTCGACCGGATGAAATAGACGCCCCAGCGGCCCGCGCCGAGGAAGCGCACCAGCGCCGCCGGCTGGGCCGGACCAATCCCTTCGCCGATCTGTTCCCCGGCAGCCGCGCCATCGTGGCGGTGGCGCGGCGCATGGGCTGGGAGGCGCTGGCATGACCCTTACAGCCGCCGCCGAGGCGGCCGCGGCGCCGTGGCAGGAACGCGCCGCCCGGGTATTCTGGACCGGCATAGTGTTCCTGCTGATCGGGTTGCTGATCGTGGTGGGCATCTGTACTCGGGCGGAGCGCGGCGAATGACCCGTTTTCCCGTCCACGCGATCGGCGGCGCCGCATTCGGCCTGATCTGGATCGCCACCATCCGCCAGCAACTGGAGGCCATCGTCTGGCTCGCCGGGTGGCTGCAGTGATTCCCGGGCCGGAGGAGGAAACCGACTTCAACGCCTGGGGCACCGTGCTGCTACTAGCCGTGCTGTGCTGGCTGCTGTTCGCCGTGGGCGCCCTGGCGCTGTTCGCCTGGCCGTGGGGGCGCGTATGAGCCGCCCGCCCATCAGCCGCCCCGCTATCCAGCGCACGCTGGCGCAGATCGAGGACATGACCTGCGGGCAATTGATCGTGCACACCCGCCACGCCGCCCGGCTGTTCACCGCCAGCGCCCCGGCCGACCAGATGATGGCCCTGGCCGATGCCATCCGCCAGGCCGCCGACCTCGCCGCGGCGAACCCCGCGCTGGCCTTCTGGGTGGCGAAGTTCCGCGCCCTGGAAACCGAGCTTCGCGAGCACATCCCCACGAAGGAAATCCGCGCATGAACAAACTCTCGGCCGAACTACGCCGCGCCGGCGAACAACTGCAGGTGAAGTTGGACGTGGATCGCCCCTCCGATGGGTTCGATCTGTGCCGGCTGGCGAACTTCCTGACTGACAGTGCCACCCGCGCCGCCGCGCTGGAGGCGATCGTGCGCGGCGATTACGTGTTCAGCACCCGCACAAGCCCCGGCATCCCCCGGGCTACGCCACCGCGCGCCGACATCGAGGCGCTGCAGGAAGTGCTGGACGGCATGGGCGGGCACTACACGCTGGTGGATTGGTGCCGGGGCTCCCGGATCATCGGCGAGAAACTACCCACCGCCATCGCCGAGTTACTCGCCTGGCGCGCGGTTCGTTGAAATGATTTCAAACCTACTGGAAACGACAATGACGCAGATTTCCCTGGCCGTCTTTCTCGGAATTGTCTTGTTTGCCGCACTGGTCGCCGTGATCGTTGCGGTAAATCTTTCCGCTCGCTTCCGCCAGTCGGCACTGACGCCAGCCGAGTGCCGCGCGCAGGACGAAGCCGTGCGCCGGGAAGCCGGGATATGGTGACCGCGCCACTGCCGGGCCTAGGCGATCTGGAAGGCGTTGCGCGCGCCAGCGAGCCGAAATCCATCCTGATGCTGGAGGCCGACTACGTGCTGCAGATGATCGCCCGCATCTACCAGACCGACGCACTGGCCGACGCCGCGATCCGGCTGGCCTGGAGCGAGGCTGGCACCGAGGCGATGCTGCGGGGCGATCCGGTTTACGACAGGCTCTATGAACCCTGGGACGAAATGACCGCGCTGGTGGAGGCGATCGATCCCCTGCGGCCCGGTTGGCGGGCGGAGACGATCCCGAATGGCTGACGCAACGATAACTAACCGGAGAACCGGCATGTCCAGGCGATATAGTAATACGATCAGCGTGCAAGTTGATGTTGAAATAGACGAGCTATTGGAAGATGTAAGCGATGAGCGTTTACAGGAAGAAATCCGCAGTCGACAGTCGGCCCAGGGACAGACATCAATATTTTGTTTTGGCAATACGAATGAAGATGTCGCCCGCGAATTTCAGGACGCTTTTGAAAGCCGTGATCATACGCATTTTGCGGTTCTGATCGCCCGGCACTTCCCGCCGCCGAAGCTATCGCTCGGCCCGAAGGGCACGATCGCACCGATGCGCCTAAATGGCTGACCTACTCACCCTGCCAGCGCTGGCCGCCCGCTTCGGCGTGTCCACGAAGACCCTGCGCCGACACATGCCGAACGTGCCCGGGCTTGCCCCGATCCGGCTGGGCCGGGCTATGCTGTTCACCCAGCATGACGTTGACAGGATCGAGACAGCGCTCCGATGCCCATCCACCTTCGCCTCCGCGGGAAAACGTTCTACGCGCGCGGGATCGTCCGCGTCGGCACGCAAAGCATCCCTGTCGCAGAGTTCAGCACAGGACAGACTGCGCGAGCAGCTGCGGAAGCCGTCGCCGCCGCCCACGAAGCCGAAATCCGGGCGGACATCCTTGACGGTGCTGCCGGGCGGGCACGGCGCCTAACCGTTGCCGATGCGCTCGCCTCCTATATAGGGCGCCCGGGCGGCATATCTGCCGCTGACACCACGCGGATCGCCGAGCTGAACGACCGGATCGGCGCGCATCCCCTCACCGAGGCGTCCGACGCCTGGCAGCACTGGATGGCCACCCGCGGCAGCGGTATGGCGCCAGGTGGCGCGGCCAGGTGGCGCTCGGTGTTTCACGCGGCGATTGCCCATGGTTGCAAGGCACGCGGCCTGCCAGTGCCGAGCCTGCCGACGATCCGCCAGCCGCCGCGCGCCGGCGTTCCCTATCTCACATTGCCCGAGCGTGACCGGCTGCTGGCCGCCTATTCGAAGGCAGCAGCGCCGGTGGCGGTTGTGCTGGCGTTCCAGGGCCTACGCACCCAGGAGGCCCTGCGGCTCGATTGGCGCGATGTGTCCTGGCCGCGCCGCACCTTGTTCGTTGGCCGAGGCTCCGGCGTGCAGGCCAAGTCGAAGACCGGGAAAAGCCGTACCGTGCCGATGCACCGCCAGGTCCGCGTGCGGCTCTATCTGATCTGGCGCCAGCGAGGCCGCCCGATCGCCGGGCCGGTGTTCCTGTCCAGCCGCGGCGCACCTTTCCAAGATACGACCGGGAAGGGCGGCAATCCGCTGAAGAAGCAACACGCCCATGCTTGCGCCACAGCACGGATCCGCGATTTCCGCGTGCATGACTGGCGGCACCACTGGGCTGCCCACATGGTTATGTCTGGCACCGATTTATACACGCTGATGCGTTTGGGCGGATGGTCGACCCTGCGCATGGTCGAACGCTATGCCGCCGTGTCGGTCGAGCACATGGCCGCTGCCGTGGCAAGGATGCGTTGACGGTGGCTTTGCCCAGATGGTGCCCAGATCGATGGGCATGTTCTGCCCCTGTTCCGCCCGATTTGTCCCTGGATGGGCTTTTTGTTTTCCCTACGGGGCCGTCTAAGTCATTGATAATGCAGGGTGGAAATGGTGGGCGCGACAGGGATTGAACCTGTGACCCCCTCCGTGTCAGGGTCGAGGGCCGATCAAATAACTACATGATATCGCATGTATTATTTAGTCTGCCCAGATACTTTGCCCAAATGGTGCCGAAACTTCCTACAGAGGCTTCGATATAGACACTAGGATCTGCGGGCAGTTGCCCTGCATCGAATGGGTATCCAGAAAGCGAAAATCGACCTGAAAACCGCGCAATGCGACGGTACGAGCTAAATCGTTGAGCGATGCCGCCGCGCCTTTCAATCCGTCGACGATCAGCGAATCGGTCGTTTTATCCATGCTGTTCGTTCCTGACATTCCCGCAGCCTGCAAGGCAGGCCCACTTTCCGTTCTTGTCGCCGTAGTGTTCGTGTAGCTGCCAATATCCCTTGTCGTGCTGACAGCAGACCTCGCATGGCTTGGAGTGGTTGTGGCTGTAGTGATACCAGCCGGTCCCAGCGCACTTGGGGCAGGTGGTGGTGGTTTCAGTCATGGCTTTGCTCATGACCACATATGCTCGGTGGCGAACGCCTCGGTCCAGCCGATGTCAGCGATGACCATTTCCGCATCTTGCTTGCGCGCGAACCGAACGGCTTTCGCATGATCCTCGGTCCAACCGAGAACGTCGCCGCCGGTATCTCCCCACCATGCGGGGCGCGCCGAAATGAACTCGGCCTTGGGCTGACGTAGTTCTATTAGCCAGCCTGTTTCTTCGGTGGTTTTCGGTTCGCTCATGTGTTTGACGCCTCCGCAATAGCTTTCCTCGCCGCCCGTTCCGCAACCTGCGTTTCCGGGTCTTTATCCCTCGGATCGCAGTCCGCGATTTCTGGACAAGCCAGCAGTGCTTTCAGTGCAGCAACCAGAGCATCAGCGGGGTCGCTCTCAACCGCTTTCAGCTTCGGGTATCCCAGGCTGGCGACAACCCTGATTTCGACCTGCACAAGCTGGGTATCGTCGTCATCCGTGCTGCCGCTGATCTTCGCGACCGCCGCCACCTGATCCTCACCATCGCTCGCGACATTGAAGCTGCCGTCCGAGTAGAGCCGGGCATAGCGCAGGCTGGTGCCGTTCATGACAGCACCAACCGCGGTTTTAGTCTGACAATTCTCAGCTTCGAACCGCTCGATGTTTTCCCGGTTGCTGCGCTGGAATTTGTCCTCGGTGGTCTGAACTTTCAAGTCTGGCTTGATAGTTGGGGCCGCCGGCTGAACTGTTAAGCCCGGCTTAATGGTTGGGTCAGTCATCGGTCTGTGCCTTCCTCATCTGGCGTTTCAGCTTGATCTGGTATTTCCGCTGGGCTTCTTCACGGGTGCCCAGCCGATCGTTCACCGTGTTTCGGGAGGCGCCGGCCTCGGCCAGCAGGACGGCCGTAGGCCATACCTCTGACGGCATCCCCCATCGCTCACGGATGCGCTCGATACCCGCATCCTTCTCGGCCCGGCGCTTGGCTGCCGACACCATCACGCCGGCCCGCTGTAGAGCCTCATGCTTGGCCCGCTGGCGGCCGGCCCTGAATGCCTCGCGGGCTGCGGCTATGTCATCCGGGCCGAAGTCCTGGCCGGCGCTCAGATCCCGCAGGATAGCCCGCCTGTCCGCCAGGGCGGCCATCGCCTGATCGAAGTCCGCACCGTCCCAGGCAAAGCAAGGAGCGGCAGCCACGGCGATAGTCTCCCTGCGCGCTCGCGATGTCGGGCGCAACAGCATCGCGCGCTCTACCAGATTGGCCGCGCTATGCCCCTGCCGCAGCCGGGCGTCCAACACGTCGCGGAACGCAGTCAGCGTGCGCCAGCCGAGCAACCGCTCGTCAAGCAATGCCTCTTGGCGCTCGATCGGCCATGCCACGGAAATGTTTGATAGATAAATTCGGATAGCCAAAAGCTGCATCCCGTTCGTTTTCGTGTTGACACCATCGCATTGCTGCTGATATATGTCAACACCAGATACAGCAACCCAAGACACCGGAGACGAAAATGACCATCTTCAAAAACTTCGCAGTCACCAACACCGCAGGCGAATATCTCGGCTCAGTTCGCGCACAGGACCGCGAGACTGCTTTAAAGATGGCAGCTAACATCTACGGGAACGCCTTCGGCGCTGACCCTGGCGTGAGGCTCGCATGAGCCTCGACGCCGCACTGGACGAGAAGAAAGCCGCAGTCATAACAGCCGCCACGCTAATGGTTTACGATGGCATGAGCGATGCTGCGTGGCACAGATTGAAACGTGCCGTTCTCGCCCTTGAGGATCAGCAGCGCGTCAAAGCACCATAACCCCACTGGATGAAATGAAGAACCCGCCGCCCATTCTGCCAATCTGCATCGGCACGCACCAGGCCGGGATGATGGCGAGGGGAACCGAGACGCCGGCGGCGCCGATCGGCAGCACGGTGAGCATGTGCGGCGTCCAGCCACCGAGGAATGCCGCGGCGACGATCAGGGCTGCAAAGGCGATGCGGATAGGAAGGTCGCCGACATCGAGGCCGGTCCATTGCTGGAACGCACCACCGGCCAGGCGGCGGCCGAGAGCGCCGAGAAGTGCCGCCAGCAGCAGGAACAGCGCGGTCATGCCATCGCGCTCCCGTAAGCGGTAGCCAAACGGCCGGCGTAGACCTGGATCTGGCCGCGGCCGTTATAGGCGGCGGCGAAGGCCGGCCAGTCCTGGTCGATCAGGTACTGGGACAGGCCGTTTGTGAGGATGTAGCCGACGACGTGGCCGAGCTGCGCGGCCTCGCTGTCCATGGCGGCCAGGACCATTTCCTGCACCGTGGCGCAGCCGGCGGCCGCATAGTTGAACCCCATCACCTGGCCCAGCCCCCAGCTGGCCGCGTGCAGCGCGGCGGTTTCGTTCAGGGCGATGGCGGCTTCCAGGCGGGGATAGCTGTCCGCCGGGTAGGGCAGCATGCCCCAGGTCGGGTAAGCCAGCTTCTGTGCCACCGCCTGGTTGAACAGACGGGGATCCCCAGCACGGAGTTCGCGGAAGAAAATGTGCGGCTCGAACAGCATCTTTGGCCGGCCGTGATCGTCGAAACCGCTGCGGTTTCCCGTTTCCACGGTCAGCACCGCATGCAGGGCCGCAATGTTGCAGCCGATCAGCAGAGCTGCCGCGGCGATGTCGCCTTCATCGCGGCGGGTGGCGGCACCCTGGAAATGGTTGAAGTCGGTCATGATACCCCCTTGGCCTTTTCGTAGGCGCGGCTGACCGCGTAACCGGTGAAGCCGACCATGAAGAAGTTCCACATCGGATCAGGGATCGCCGCCCAGAATGCCTTCATGCCGGTGATGATGTTGGCGGACACGTCCGGCCGGACGGCGTAGACCAGGCCCATCGGGATCGCCCAGAGCATCAGGACGTACATCACGTACATGAAGCTGGGCCGGGCGCGGCTGGTCCATTTGTCGGCTGACTGGCTATCGGACAGGATGATGGAGAGCTGCTGTGCCATCGAGGCGATGGCCGCATCCGATGTGGCCTTGATCATCATCGCTTCGGCCGTGGCCTTAGCGGTGGGGTCCGGCCATATCTTGTTGATGCCGTCATCGATCAGCTTGGTGGCGTTGGCGATGGCGTCGTCTATGCCGAGCATGATTCCTACCTTGTGCAATGCACCCAAAGGCGCATCACCATGCCGGGCCATCCGGTCAAGAAATGCGCGATGACGTTCAGCGCCACGATGCACAACGCCGACCAGCCGATCAGGCAGGTGCGGCGCCAGCGATCATGACAGGCGAGGATCTGTTTCACGGCTTCCACGCGAGGTGATTGGCGATCCATGTCAGCACTCCAGCGGCATAGTTGACGCCGACCGAGCAGGCGGCAGCGATGATGCCGGTGGTAATTGTGGTCCGCAGCGCGCGGCGGCGCTCCTGTTCAGCCAGATGGGCCTTGCCGATCTGGGCAAGCCGTTCAGGTGTCGGGTCATCGCGCTGTCCTCGCTGATCCCGGCCGCTAGGCTGTGTCATTATCACGCCTATGTGTGATTTTGCTTACTGCATACGGACCATGTTGCTGTAAATAATGCAGCCAGCTCATGCGCGATGGTCCTTCATCGTTCGTGGGTCAGGGCCGGGGCTTGGTTGCAGCCACGCCTCGGCCCGCCGTCCGCGGCTATTTGGCCGCGATGAGAATCTGGCGCTGGCGCACCAGCTGCCGGCCTTGACTGTCCGACCAGGCGAAGTTCACCGTGAAGGTGTTGCCGATCGAGCCGTTGCCCAACTTCACCATGATGCGCGGACCGGGGCTGACGTAGTCGACACCGCCCGGCATGCGGAAGGTGCGGTTGCCGGTGTCGATGCTGGCGGCGGTGAGCACCGTCATGGGATTTGAATCGGTGAAACCGGAATAGCTGATCGTGACGACCGGGCTAGACGGCGTGTCACCGGCTGGTAGCCAGGCGGACAAATCGAGGAAATACCAATCTTGATCGGACGGCCCGGCTGAACCGAACGACAACAAAGGCGGAACGGCGGTCGGATCTGTCATATCTCACCTCAATTGTCGCATGGAATTACCAAGATGCGCAGGTCTGCGGTCACTATTGCCGCGCGATTATCTGCCTGCAGCGGCATACCCCGAAGATCGGCGGCTAAAAACCTCACCCGGCCCGGCATTATTATGCCTGCGTGGCCTGCTATTGCAGCGGTGGGCTGGGGTATTGTTACAGCCGCCGCGCCGGTGACGCCAACCCTGCCCGACACAGATGCGGTGGGTTTTAAAGCGGTCACCGCCGCTGTGCCGGTAACGCCCACGTTGCCCACGACGGCCGAGATGGGCTTTGCGATTGTCTTGGCGACCGTGCCGGTGGCGCCGACCTTGCCCGCAATTGCCGCGCCCGGCTTGGGGGATGTCGCCAATGCGGTCCCAGATATTCCGGCCCCAACGTTACCTGTGATCGACGCCGCTGGCTTGGAGATCGTCGTCGCGACCGTGCCAGTGACGCCCGCCCTGGCCGCCACAGCGGCCACCGGCTTTGGCGCAGTTGCGGCCGCAGCGCCAGTGACACCCACCCGCCCAGCAATGGCCGCCGTTGGCCGTAGCGCGGCCGCTGCCGCAACGCCAGTGACGCCGGCCTTACCCGCAACCGCGCCGGATGGATTTGGTGCGGTCGCAGTCGCGGTGCCGGATACGCCAATCTTGCCCGACGCCGCCCCGGTCGGGCTCGGTGCCTTCGCTGCGATGGTCCCAGTCGCACCGCTAACAGAAATGACCGCGCCGACAGTCCGGCGGCGAGGTGAAACGACGCCCGCCAACGGCTCTTGGTAGAGCCGAGTTACCTCTGATTGCGACAGTGCCCGGTTGTAGATACGGACGTTATCAATCGACCCGACGAAATTATTGCCGGTATTTGCGTTATACTGTCCGCCCAGCGTCACCGTGGTAGAAACCGTGGGGAAAGCGGTGGCTGTTCGGGTTCCCGCCAACCATCCGTTCCGGTATATACTTTGCTGTTTTGAGGAGCCGGTAGACCCGACAACAAAGACCCTTTGCCCCGCGCTTACCGGAGCGGTTGAGGGTTGAAGGTCGTCAGCGGAATGGCCCCAATTCAAATTATTGGCATAAATATACGTAATATATTCAACGTCAGTCGCCGTGGAGCTGCCCAGAGCGACCAGAATTGCGGACAATGACGGCATTGCGTCGATCGTAATCCAACAGGCAACGGTACATGGGCCGCCGGTGACGGCTTTGACTAGCGCGCCCTGCGCGTATTGCGTTGCGTTCGTGAATTTAATCCCGCGACCGAGCGCGCCACCGGGACCGCTCAGGCGAGACGTGTAGCCCGACGACAGCGTGAGGTTTTGCGCCGGATTTACCGCGCAGCAAACCTTTAACCCCCCAGGCTCGTTGCAGGGATAATACGCCACCAATCCCCTATTGACCGAATCCCCCCAATTAATCTGGGGGCTCTCCGGGGTGACTTTGAGCGGGCGTGTCCGGCGGTACGGCATCGCCTACTTCCTATTGGTTCGTGAACGTAATGCCCGTAAACGACGCCGAACCGATCGAGGCATCCAAGGTCTGGCCGGTGTAGTTCTGAACCACGATGCCCCATTTGCGCGGCATGGTGCCACCAAACACCTGCGCGACCGACCAGACCCCGCGATACGTCACCGACACCGCCGGGCAGCTGATCGTGAACGGGCCTTTCAGGTTGGTCGGGGCATCGAGCGTCACCGCCGCGTTGGTGCCCACGGCTTCCGCCGACGATGAGTTGTAGGTAGTGCCGTCCTCCGAGCCATAGACGTAGACGTAGATTGCCTTGTCGTTGGCTAAGGTGGTGGCCGATGTTTTGACGATAACCGTCAAGAGCGCGTCGTCGTAGAGCGTGGTGGAGTTGTCGATGACTGCGGCCCCCCGGCCAGCCGTCGCGGAGGAAGTCAGTGACGTGATCGTGCAAGTGATCGCGGTCGTCGAGCCATAGGCGATGTTGTCGGTCGTAAGGGTCATAGGGCCAGCGCCTCTGCTACGTCGTCAGACGACACCACGTTAGGCGCGTCCTCCACGCCCACGAAGATTTCCAGCACGCGAGCATTATGCTCGGTGACCGTTGGCTCAGGGACCTTCATGACCTGCGCCGTGATCGCCTGTACCGACGCGCTGGACAGCACGCCGGCGCCTTCGAGCGCGGTCAGGTTCGCCTGACACGCCACCCAGGTGGCCGCGTCGGAGGTTGTGATGGTGGTCCATTTCTGCACCATCAGCATGAGCGACCATGCCGCCGCGATATTGACGTCATTCGCGCCGCCAGTTGGCGTCGTGGCGGCAAGCTGGGAAATCTTGAACAGCTCTCCGGTGGGGACGATGACCGCCTCCAGCGCCGCGATGGTGATGTCCGTCGCGACAGCCGCTTGCTGAGGCCCGGTGACCGCATAGGGCGTGTTCATCCGATCAGCCTGCTCGCCAGCGGTTAGGCCCGGATAGCCGCGCGCCGCCGGATCGTCGGTCAATTCGGCCTTCAGCAACCGCAGCATGGTCGGGGTCATACCGGGTTACCCTTCCGTGATGGTCGCGCTTGTAACCGAAACGGGCGACCCGTTGGCGATGCTGACCGTGTTCAAGATTACCGACGTGCTGGCCGTTCCCACATCCAAATCGACGATGCCGGGACCGGCCGCGCCCTGCGCCGCAGAGCGGATGCGTGCATACCCTGCCGTCAGGGTGCCCGCGCCGGTCGCATTCGTCGTGGTGATCGCGTTGAACGTCAGCACGGATGGACTGGCAACGGTGCCCGCGCCCGACTGCACGGCAGCGGTTGCGGACAGCGGTAGGGAGACGATCAGCGTTCCTGTGGCATTGGTGACGACATCCGTCGGCGGGGTGCCGGTATAGATGTCCATGAACCCGCTCGCGCCGATCGCGGTCAGGATGGCCGTGTTGCGGGAGTTCTTCAACGAGCCAAGCAGATTAATCGTTGACATGGTATCGGTTTCCTATTCGAAAGAGGGGGTTAGATCTGGTCCGATTTCCGATTTCCGAGCACGCCCATAAGCCGTTGCTCCATTTGGTTCAGGTCGGTCTTGGTCGTCATCTGTTCCAAGACTTTTTCACGAAATGAGGCCTGATCTTTCCGGTGCGCATCAAGCGCTGCCCAGATCTTTTCGTCGCCGGCAATAGTCTTTGAATCGCTGGATGCCACCGCGGCCATTCCTGTTCTCTCGACCGTGTTTAGCCGCAGATGCAGCCATCCGATGATGATGGTGATCAGTCCAACGAAGCCGGCCAGAATCTGGTCGCCCCAGCCCGTCGGCGGGTCTGTCATTACAGGGGCCTCGCAATTTGGCGTAGTTTATGCTCATGATTTGGACAGTTCATCAGATCGCCGGATTGTTACAGCGGCGGCAGCCGGGCGCGTAGCGCGTCGAGCTGGTCGTAAACATCCTTCAGCGCGGCGACGAGGTAGGCGATGCGATCTTCCATGCAGAGACCCATTTGCTCGTCTTTCGGCGAGATAAACCCATCGTCGTCAATAGTTTCCTGCATGCCAGGAAAAGGGAAACGGATTACCCCATACCCGGCCTTTAACTGCTCCTGAGCGATGAAACCGGTTCCAGGGAAGCCGTTCTTGATGAATGAGACAGGCCGCGACATAGCGACAAACCGGCGGCCCTCATCGCGGGAGATCTCGATGATATCGGTTTTCACTCTCCTGTCAGAAGCGACAATCAGGTTTTGGCTCGACAGCAGCCCATAGGCAAAATACGCGCTGACGGCATATGCCCCCGAGTACGACCCCCCCCCTGTATAGCCATAACCCCAACCGCTCGTCGACCCCCCGATCGCCCCGGTGAAGCTCGCATAATTGAATGATGACGTTCCCGAGGCGGTCAGATTCACGGTAGAGACATTCGGCGTAGTTACGGTGCCGTAAACAGACAAGTTCCCCGAGGTGTCGGTATACCAGCGAGGAAACGAGCCCGAATCATCCCATAGGCCGACCTCCCCGGTCGACGCCGAGAGATAGAACCTTGTGCTCCGGCTTGTGTTTTTGAGGTAGAGCTGAACCTGCGACGCCGTCCCCGCCGTTCCGACTATAACCTGCCCGGCCTGGACATTGCCGACCGTCGTCAATCCGCCAGGGGCCGATACGAGGCCCGCCGCCGAGATCGAGAGAAAATCGACCGCGCCGGTCAGGTCGCGCAGCGTCGTTACCCCCGCCGAGGTTCCGAGCGTGATAGAGCGGCCGGAGGCGCCGGTGTCGGTCAAGCGCAGGCGGACATTGTCCGCACTGGCCGAGGCATCGCCGGAGACGTGCAGGCGGGAGGATGGCGC
>CAIUPC010000632.1 GCA_903900905.1 uncultured Acetobacteraceae bacterium | reverse complement strand
GCCAGCCGCGCGGGATGTGCCCATGCTCCAGCAGCATCGCGGCGATACGGTCGATCGTTGCCGCGGGGATCACGATGACGCGTCCATGCGGGCCGCTGGTGGACATCCCGAGGAATCGTCCGTCGGTATCCAGCACCGGCCCGCCCTCATCGGCACCAAGCCGGGCATCCAGCCGGATCAGTGAATCGATGCGCCCGCCTGCCATCGCGTGCCATTCGGGCCCGGTTTCATGAACCATCGCAAGGCGCCCGGTCGCTGCGCCCGCGACCGTGGCACCGATTAGGATCGCCAGGCTGCCGACAGGCGGCGGTTCGCGCGTTGGCGTGAGTGTCGCAGCCGCGGCGGTGGGCAGTCTGAAGAGCGCGATATTGGTGCCGGGATCGCGACCGATCAGCGTCGCCTGGGACTCCGTCCCGGCATGGGTAACGAAAACGCTGTCCCGTTCGCCGATCGTCTGCTCCGAGGCGACAATGAGGCCCGGGCGCCAGATTGTGGCGGTCCGTCGCTTCTCCCCCAAGGCGAGCGCGACCACCGAAGGCGCGGCAGCCGCGATTTTGCTCGCAAGGGAGATCGAGAGTTGGCTGAGGACGTCCATGGCCGACATATCCTAAAAGGTATTATCCAGCGGCCCGATCATCCGAATGCACGCCCAGCTGCTTCAACTTCCGGTGCAGCGCGCTCCGCTCCATCCCCACGAACTGTGCGGTGCGCGAGATATTGCCGCCAAACCGCACCAGCTGCGCCTGCAAATACTGGGTCTCGAACAGGTCCCGCGCCTCCCGCAGCGGCAGCGCCATCACATCCGCGCCTGGGGTGCCGTTCAGCTGCACCGGCGCGCGTGAGCCGATCTCGGGGGGGAGCATTTCGGCGCGGATGGGATCGAGGGCACCGCCCGGGGCCATGATCAGCAGCCAGTCCATGACATTGCGCAGCTGCCGCACATTGCCCGGCCAGTCATAGGCCTGCAGCGCGGCGAGCGCATCGGCCGACAGCTCCCGCGCCGGCATGCCCGACGTGTCCGCTGAACGGGTGATGAAAGACCGCGCCAGCACCGGCACGTCTTCGCGCCGGTCTTTGAGGGACGGCACGCGCACGGGCACGACCGAGAGCCGGTAGTACAAATCCTCCCGGAACCGGCCGGCGGCGATCTCGGCCTGCAGGTCCTTGTTCGTCGTCGATAGCACCCGGACATCGACCTTGACCCGGGCCGAGCCGCCCAGGCGTTCAAACGTCTGGTCCTGCAAGGCGCGCACGATCTTGCCCTGGGTTTCCAGCGGCATGTCCGACACCTCATCCAGCACCAGGGTGCCGCCATGGGCGCGCTCCAGCACACCGGCGCGGCGCGGCTGGTTCACCGGATCGGGGCCGGCTTCGACGCCGAACAGTTCTTCCTCGAAGCGGGCGGGGTTCAAGGTGGCGCAATTCAGCGCCACGAACGGGCCTTCGGCGCGGCGGGAGCGATTGTGGATCAGCCGCGCCACGACCTCTTTCCCCGATCCGGCCGCGCCTTGGATCATCACGCGCGAGCCTGTCGGCGCCACCCGATCCACCGCCGAACGCAGCTGCGCGATCGCCGGTGACTCGCCGGTCAGGGTGGCTTCGGGACCGGCGCGTAGCCGCAGTTCCTGATTCTCCCGCGCCAGAGCGGCGGCTTCGAGGGCACGGCGGACGATCAGCAGCAGCCGATCGGACTGGAACGGTTTTTCGATGAAGTCGTAGGCGCCTTGCTGGATGGCGCCCACGGCGATTTCGATGGTCCCATGGCCGGAAATCAGCACGACCGGGACATGCGGCTCCTCCGTGTGGAACATCCGCAGCAGGCCGAGCCCGTCCATGCGGGAGCCTTGCAGCCAGACGTCGAGCACCACCAGCGAGGGGCGCCGCAGCCGGAACGCGGCCAAAGCGGCATCCGAGTCCCCGGCGCCGCGGGTTTCATAGCCCTCATCGCCCAGCAGGCCCTCAATCAGCAACCTGATATCCGGCTCGTCGTCGATGATCAGGATGTCATGCGCCATGCGAGTTTTCACCTGGTTCGAGCAACCGCTCCATGCTGGCATGCGGCAGGATCAGGCGTGTTTCGGCCCCGGGACCGCCGGCACGGTCGTTCAGCGTCAGCCGCCCGCCGTGGTCTTCCATGATCTTCTTCACGATCGCCAATCCCAACCCGGTGCCCTTCGGCTTATGCGTGACGTAAGGTTCCGTCAGCCGGGACCGATCATCAACCGGTAAACCGATTCCGTCATCAGTCACTGTGATATGCGCTTCGCCGCCATGCAGGTGAACATTCAACGCGATGCTACCTGCGCCCTCGCGCATGCTGACGGCGTCGGCCGCGTTTTGCAGCAGATTGGTCAGGGCCTGGCGGATCATCCGCCGATCGCACGGCGCGATGGGGCCGCGGGGCGGGATGTTTGTCGTCCAGGCGATATGGGGCCGGGCGGTCTTTTGCAGGACCAGTGCCTCGCGCGCGATCTGGCCGATATCCTCGGGCTTGATGACCGGTTGCGGTATGCGCGCGAAGGCGGAGAATTCGTCAACCATCCGCCCGATATCGCCGACATGGCGGATGATGGTGTCGGCGCATTGGGCGAAGGTCTCGGGGTCGGATTGGATTTCCTTGGTGAAGCGCCGCTTCAGCCGCTCCGCCGACAGTTGGATGGGTGTCAGCGGGTTCTTGATTTCATGCGCGATGCGCCGGGCCACATCGGCCCAGGCGGCCTTGCGCTGCGCTGATTGCAGTTCGGTGATGTCATCGAATGTCACGACATAGCCGTCGGTGCGGTCGCTGGTCAGTTCAGCACCGATACGAACCAGGAGGGTGCGGCGCTGGTTGGACGGGCCGATTTGCACCTCGGCGGTGCGGGCGCGCTCCGGCATGGCCTGCACGTCGAGCAGCAGGGGCGCGAATTCCGGCACCACATCGGCCAGCCGGCGCCCGGTGGCGGCGAGCAGGTCCATGGCCAGCAACTCATCCGCGGCGCGGTTGGGCAGTTCGATCCGGCCTTGCACGTCCAGCCCGATCACCCCGGCCGAGACGCCCGACAGCACCGTTTCGGTGAAACGCCGGCGCTCATCGATCTGGCTATAGGCGTCCATCAGCTCGTTGCGCTGCGCCTGCAATTGCCCGGTCATGCGGTTGAAGGCGCGCGACAGGCCCGCCAGTTCGTCCCCCGTGGCCGCTTCGGTCACCCGCACCGCCAGGTCGCCGCTGCGCACCCGTTCGGCGGCGTTGATCAGGGTGCCGACGGGGCGGGCAATCTGGTTCGCCATCACCAGCCCGATCAACCCGGCCGCCAGCAGCACCAGCAGCGCTACGATGGCGAAGATCCAGGCAAAGGCGACCTGCAGCCAGGACCGGTTCTCATCCAGCCGCTTATAGGTCGCGACCGCGGACTCCGTGCGCTGCATGAACCCTAGAATAGCGGGATCAATGGGGCGTCCGATCATGAGCATGAGCGGCGGCGTGGAATCGAGCCGGACCACCGCGCGGACCCGGGTCCCATCCCCACCATTGAGGACCGCGACATCCCCGGCCAGCGCGCTCTGGGTCGCGTCCGCGGGCGGGGCTTCAACCCCCATCCCGATGAACAGACCGGCGGCGGCGAGGATTTGCCCGGTATTGGGTTCATAAATGATCGCCTCGGTCAGCCCCCGCAGCGTCGTCTGCGTATCCAATACCTCCGCGAAGGCCGAGGGATCGGCCGAGAAAAACCGCCCCGCGCGGCTGAGGTCATTGGCCATTTCCAGCGCGACGGAGCGGATGTTGTTGCGGTGTTCCTCCAGATAGCCGCGGGAAACCTGGAGTGATTCGGTCAACGAATCGCGTACGGGGTCGTTGAACCAGGCCTGAATGCCGAAATGAAAGAAGGCGACGGCGAAACAGGCGACGACGATGGTGGGGGCGACGGCCACACCGCTGAACAGCATCACGAGCCTGACATGCAGGCGTGACCCGGCGGAGCCGCGCCGGCGCTCCACCCAGACCCGCGTCAGCCGCCCGGCCAGCACCGCGCCGAGCAGCAGCAGAACCGACAGGTTGCCGAGCACGAGGGTGACGCCAAGCCCTGGTTGCAGGCCGAATGGCGATCCCCTGGCGAGGATGATGAAGGTCGCCACACCAACCGCCAGCGCCAGGGCTGTCAGCACCAGCGTGGTTACTTTGCCGACAATGATCTCACCCAGGCGGCTCACGATCATCCCGGCCCGGGATTGCGCCCCGGGTTGCGATGCCGCCGGCGACGCGAGGGGATTGGGTGTGTTCATGGTGGGGTCAGATTCATGCCCTTATGTGGCGCGATGAAGGCGCGGCAGAACGGCTGTTCCGGACGGTGTCACCGCAGCCATCCTGGACAGGGACACGGTCGAATAACCCGTCATCCCCGGGCTTGTCCCGGGGACCAATTGCGGCAAGGTGCTGACCTTGGTCCCCGGGACAAGCCCGGGGATGACGCGTGGTGCCGACTCGCTATTTCCAATTGCCCAGGCAAAGCCATCCTTTACGCCCCCGCCGTCACATCAAACCCCGGATCACCGGGATCTCCAGATCGCGGATCTTCTTGCGCAGCGTGTTGCGGTTCAGCCCCAGCATCGCGGCGGCTTTGATCTGGTTGCCGCGCGTGGCCGCCAGGGTCATGCGGATCAACGGGCGTTCAACCTCGGCGATGATCTGATCGTAAATGTCGGTGACCCCGATACCGTCGTTATGGGCGGCGAGGAATTCGCGGATATGGCGTTCGACGGCGGTGACCATCGGTTCCGGCCCGCTGGATACGGCGCCCGGCGCGGCGGCGGATGGCGGCGGCGACAGATCCGTCAGCTCAGCCGCGATCACCTCCGCGGTGATGGTCTCATCCGGGCAGAGCGCGGCGAGGCGGCGCATCACGTTTTCCAGCTCGCGCACATTGCCGGGCCAGTCGTGCTGGCGCAGGCGGTCAATCGCGCCCTGGTCCAGCATCTTGGCGGGCAGGCCGTCTTCGCGGGCGCGATCCAGGAAGTGTCGGGCCAGCAAAGGCACGTCTTCGGCCCGTTCGCGCAGCGGCGGCAGGCGGATGGGAACGACGTTCAGGCGGTAGAACAGATCCTCGCGGAACTGGCCCTGGCGGATGGCGGTGCGCAGATCGCGATGGGTGGCGGCGATGATCCGCACATTCGCTTTAATGGGCTGACGGCCGCCGACAGAGGTGAACTCGCCCTCTTGCAGCACGCGCAGCAGGCGGGTCTGGGCTTCCGGCGGCATGTCGCCGATTTCGTCCAGGAACAGGGTCCCGCCATTGGCCTGCTCGAAGCGTCCCTGGGTCCGGTTGGTGGCGCCGGTGAAGGCGCCCCGCTCGTGCCCGAACAACTCGCTCTCGATCAGTTCGCGCGGGATGGCCGCCATGTTGATGGGCACGAAGGGGCCGGCGCGGCGCTTGCCGTAGTCGTGCAGCGCGCGGGCGACCAGTTCTTTGCCGGTGCCTGACTCGCCGTTGATCATCACCGTCAGATCCGCCGTCGTCAGGCGGGCGATGGTGCGATAAATCTCCTGCATCACCGCGCTGCGGCCAATCAGCGGCAGCCGTTCCTCACTGTCCTTCGGCTCGGGGTTGCTGGCGGTGGGTTCGCTGGGTTGCGCCAGAGCGCGGCTGACAACAGAGAGCAATTCCGTCAGATCGAACGGCTTCGGCAGGTATTCAAACGCCCCGCGCTGCGCCGCTTTCACGGCGGTCATCAGTGTCGACTGCGCGCTCATGACGATGATCCGCAAATCCGGGCGGATGCGCTTGATGCGGGGGATCAGGTCCAGCCCGTTCTCGTCGGGCATGACCACATCGGTGATCACCAGGTCGCCTTCGCCATCCTCCACCCAGCGCCATAGCGTCGCGGCATTGCTGGAGCTGCGCACCTGATACCCGGCCCGGCCGAGGGCCTGGGTCAGAACGGTACGAATAGAGCGGTCATCATCAGCGATCAGAATAGTCGGCAATGTCACGAATCGGCGTCCTTCTCGGTGACGACCGGCAGATGCAGGCGGAATTCGGTCCGCCCAGGTCGGCTATCGACCTCGATCAGCCCGCCATGGTCCCCGACAATCTTGGCAACCAGAGCAAGCCCGAGGCCACTTCCGGCGGATTTGGATGTAACGAACGGCTCAAACAAATGCGGGCGGATGTCGTCCGGGATGCCGGGCCCGTTGTCGCGCACGGTCACGAACAGCGGCAGGTCCAGGCGCTGGGTCGTTCCGGGCATGGCGATGCGCACGCCGTGCTGGAAACCCGTGATCAGCGTGATCTCGGGGCGGGGATTGTGCGGCGTGCTCACGGCCTCCGCCGCGTTTTTCACCAGGTTGAGCATCACCTGCACCAGTTGGTCGCGGTTGCCCCAGACCGGCGGCAGTGAGGGATCGTAGTTTTCCTGGAAGCGGACATTCTCCGCGAAGCCGCTATGGGCGAGCTTGCGCACATGTTCGAGCACACGATGGATATTCACCGGAGCGCGCATGATCGGCTTTTCGCCGAACGCCTCCATCCGATCCACCAGGGCCCGAATCCGATCCGCCTCGTCACGAATGAGTTCCGCCAGCTCCCGGTCGTCGGGCCCGACACTCGCTTCGAGCAGTTGTGCGGCGCCGCGAATGCCCGACAGCGGATTTTTAACCTCATGCGCCAGAATCGCGGCCATGCCGGTCACGCTGCGGGCCGCACCCCGGAAGGCCAGCTGGCGATCCAGCGCCCGCGCGGCGGAAGCATCCTGCAACACCAGCAGCACCGCGTTGGCTTCCTCCGGCAGCGGTGAGCCCTGCACGGTAATGCCGACTTTATGCAGGCGGGGGCTTTCGAGGGTCAGATCGTGGTCGGAAATCGTCGCTTCGGTCTGGCGTACCTGCGCGATCAGCAGAAACAGCGGATTGTCCGGCGGGACGATGTCCTGCAGCCGCAATTGCGACAGGCTGGAAGCGGAAATGCCCAGGAACTGTTCGGCCGCATGATTGACGAAGCGGAAGCGGTTATCCGGGTCCAGGAGCACCACCGGAACCGGCATGGCACCCAGGATGGCGGTTGAATCCGGGCCCCGATTGCGGCTGGGCAACAGGCGGGAGGCGAACGAGCTCAAGCAGCCTCCGCGATCATGGTCTCATCCGTTTGCCAGGCGCCGGAGCGTGTTACCCCGCGTTCGATCAGACGATCGTAGAAGCTGTTGATCAGATCGATGACGGTTGTGGCATCGGGCAGGCGGGTGACGGTGGCGCGGAATTCCGCCGAACCGGGCAGGCCGCGCGAGTACCAGGACACGTGCTTGCGCGCGAGCCGGACCCCGGCATTGGTGCCGAACCGCGCCAGCATGCCGTCATAATGGTCCAGCAGGATGGTTTTTTGGCGATCCAGCGCCGGATCGGGCAGGCGGGCGCCGGTGCGCAGGAAATGCGCCACCTGGGCCGGGAACCAGGGCCGGCCGTAGCAGCCGCGCCCGATCATCACGCCATTGGCGCCGGAGCGGTGCAGGGCCGCAGCGGCGTCATCTTCGGTGAGGATATCGCCATTGGCGATCAGCGGGATCGACACCGCGTCGCGCACCCGGGCGATGAAATCCCAGTCGGCCTTGCCGGTATAGAACTGCTGGCGGGTGCGGCCATGCACCGTGATCATGCGAATGCCCACGTCTTCAGCGATGTGCGCCAGCGACGGGGCATTCAGGCTCTGATGGTCCCAGCCCATGCGCATCTTCAGCGTCACGGGCACCGCGACGGCTTTGACCGTGGCTTCCAGGATGGCGCGGGCCGCGACCTCGTCGCGCATCAGCGCCGATCCGGCGGCCTGACCGACCGCCACTTTTTTGACCGGGCAGCCGAAGTTGATATCGATCAGATGCGCGCCCTTATCGACCGCGATGCGCGCGGCATCCGCCATCGCGGCCGGATCGCAGCCGGCCAGCTGCACCGCGGACACACCGCCGCAGCCATCGATTTCCGCCATATCGAGCGTGCGCTGATTCTCCCGGATCATCGCCCAGGAGGCGATCATCTCCGAGACCACCATGCCGGCACCCAGCCGCTTCGCCGTTTGCCGGAACGGCAAGTCGGTGACCCCGGACATCGGCGCGAGGATCACCGGCGTATCGATGTGAACGCCGCCCCCGAGGTCGATGGTTCCGAGAGCATGTTGTGTGATTTGTGAACGACACTTGCCCATCATTTGGGCAGTCTAACGCCACGGACCAAGCCGCGCAATCCGGCTTGTGACCGAGTCGTGTCAGAAGCCGGACCGGTGTTTTATTTGGCGGCTTTGCTGTCGTTGGCCGCCACCGGCTTGATGACCGCTGTCAGCGTGTCCCGCAGCACGGTCACGCGCACGTTCGGCGCGATATCAACCTCGATCTCATTGCTGGGGACCTGCTTGCCGTCTTTGTCGGCGGTCATCCCGACTTTTTGCACGGTGCCGAGGATGCCGCCGGCGGTCACGACCTTGTCGCCGCGCTTAACGGCTTCGAGCATGCCGCGGAGCTCTTTCTGCTTCTGCTGCTGCGGCCGGATCAGCAGGAACCAGAAAACCGCGAAGATCATAACCAGCGGCAGGAATTGCGAGACGCTGCCGAACATGGCGTTGACGTCCTGCGCGTAGGCGGGAGAGATGAACATGGACTGGTCCTTGCGGTGAGCGAGGCGGGACCATACTTTCCGCCCCCCTCCCGTCAAGCACCAACGGACGCACGCGCATCATGGACCAGAGCCTTACCGACCTCATCACCCGCATCGCCGAGGCGTTGGAGCGCCTGGCGCCGCCACCAGCGGCCCCCGTCTCCCTCGAAGGCGCCGACGCGTTCGTCTGGCATCCCACACCGGCGCGGCTGTCCCCGGTCACACGGATCTCCCGGGTCGATATCGCGCTGCTCAAGGGCGTCGATCATCAGCGCGACATTCTGCTGGAGAACACGCTGCGCTTCGCCCGCGGGCTGCCGGCCAACAACACCATGCTCTGGGGCGCGCGCGGCATGGGGAAATCGTCCCTGGTTAAAGCGACCCATGCCGTCGCCAACCGGGACAACCCCGGCGCGCTGGCGCTGATTGAAATCCATCGCGAGGATATTCGTACCCTGCCGGACCTGCTGAATTTCCTGCGCTTCCAGCCCCGCCGCTGCCTGATCCTGTGCGACGATCTGTCATTTGAGCGCGAAGACAGCGATTACAAGGCGCTCAAATCCGTGCTCGACGGTGGCATTGAGGGGCGGCCCGATAACGTGCTGTTCTATGCGACCTCCAACCGCCGCCATCTGATGCCGCGCGATATGATCGAGAATGAGCGCGCGACCTCGATCAATCCGAACGAGGCGGTGGAAGAAAAGGTCTCGTTGTCTGATCGCTTCGGCCTTTGGCTGGGCTTCCATAACTGCGACCAGCCGACATATTTCGCGATGGTGGAGGGGTATGCCGCGGATATTAATCTGCCGATAACGAACGAGGCTTTGCGGGCGGCGGCGGTGGAATGGTCGATGACCCGCGGCGCCCGATCCGGCCGTGTCGCCTGGCAATGCATTCAGGACCTGGCGGGGCGGCTCGGTGTCACGATGGCGTAGGGCCGTGTGGGGGCAGTGGACAGTTGGGGGCGGCGCGGATGACGGACTTGCGCTCAAACCCGTCATCCCTGGGCTTGTCCCTGGGACAAGCCCCATGGGCGCTAATATAAGCGGCGACGGCCTCTCTTCCCCGTCATCCCCGGGCTTGTCCCGGGGACCAATCGCGGCACTGTTGGAAACCTTGATCCCCGGGACAAGCCCGGGGATGACGGTTTTTGCTGCCATCTCTCATTATGTGAGCGCCTATCGGGACAAGCCCGGGGATGGCGGAATTCATGGCCGGAATGGCATCGGAACCAACCGCGCATTTGCGCTAAAAGCCTTCGCCCTCGGGCGTGACCCCAGGACCGCCCCGCCCGGCACGCCGCACCCGCCAGAGCGGATGGCAGCATGACCACGCCCAACATCGATTCAATCGGCGAAAAGGCGCTCGAACAACTGCTTGCCAACGTGTTCGATGCCGCTTGGTACACGCTGCGTTATCCGGATGTCCGTTCCTCCGGCCTGGAACCGATCCGCCATTATATAAAGCATGGCATGCTGGAGGGGCGTGATCCCAATCGCTGGTTCGATGGCGCCTGGTATGTCGAACATTACCCCGATGTCGCTGCCGCCGGGCACAATCCGTTGCTGCATTATCTGGTCACCGGCGCGGTCGAATTGCGCAATCCACACCCGCGCTTCGACGCCGCCTGGTATGCGGAGGAACACCCCGAAGCCGCCGGAAACCCATTACTGTACCATCTGCGGGTCGGCATGGTCCGGGGTTGGGCGACGGAAAAGACCATCGTTATCGCACAGTATCTACCATCGGAACTGTCCATCCCGGACCCCGGCGGCGATCCGGAAGTCGACATCGTCATCCCGGTCTTCAAGGCCTTCGCCATCACCCGCCGTTGCATCGAATCCGTGCTGGCCGACACCCATCGCCCGCGCGGCCGCATCCTGGTCGTGGACGACCACGGCCCGGAGCCGGATTTGTCCGCCTGGTTACGCGGTCTCGACGAAGCGGGGCAGATCACGCTGCTGCGCAACGCGCGCAACCTGGGCTTCGTCGCCTCCGCCAATCGCGGCATGCACGCGGCCGGGCGCAATGACGTCGTGCTGCTGAACAGCGATACCGAGGTGCCCCCGGGATGGCTGCGGCGGTTGCGCGCGCAGGCCTATGGCGGGCCGCGAATCGCCTCGGTGTCGCCCTTTTCAAACAACGCCACGATCTGCGGCTATCCCCGCGATGGCACCAACGCCATCCCATTCGGCCGCCCCTGGCCCGAGATCGACGCCGCCTGCCAGGCCGTCAATGCCGGGCGCGCGGTCGACCTGCCGACGACCGTGGGCTTTTGCATGTATATCCGCCGCGCCGCCCTTGATCAGGCGGGCCCGTTCGACGAAGCCGCCTTCGGGCGCGGCTATGGGGAGG